>JANQGE010000085.1 GCA_028277485.1 Chlorobium sp. | reverse complement strand
TTTATTTATTCCGCGCTTCAATTGCATCGTTGATCGGTGCTCGAAATCCTCATGTACACTGTGTACACTCCGGTTTCTGCGCTCCGTTCGCCTTGCACTTGAAACGCTCAAATTAATAGAGGTGCCCTAATGTCAGTGTCCGAGCGAAAGCCCAACCTTCTCTTGGAAGAAACAAGCCCTTACCTTCTTCAGCATGCATACAATCCTGTACAATGGTTTCCCTGGGGTAATACAGCGTTCGAAAAGGCACAAAATGAAGACAAGCCGATTTTTCTTTCGATCGGTTATTCCACCTGCCACTGGTGTCATGTGATGGAACAGGAATCGTTTGAAAACGATACCATAGCCGCTGTGCTGAACAAAGCGTTCGTACCGGTCAAGGTAGACCGGGAAGAGCGCCCGGACATCGACAGATTATACATGACCTATGTACAGGCTACGACAGGAAGCGGAGGATGGCCGATGTCTGTGTGGCTCACGCCTGAACTGAAACCTTTTTTCGGAGGCACCTACTTTCCTCCCGATGATCGCTACGGCAAACCGGGGTTTCGTTCGCTGCTTCTATCGATTGAACGGACATGGAAACAGGACCGAAAAAGACTTGTACTCGCCGCCGACAGCATAATACAGCAACTGGAAACCCTGTCAGTACATATGCCCGAACAAATGCCCTTGACAGAACAAGCATTTCATGATACCGCCCAGATGTTCAGCAGACAGTTCGACAGAACATACGGGGGTTTCGGGGAGGCGCCGAAATTTCCCCAGCCTTCCATACTCCAGTTTCTTCTTGCCTACACTTTTCATACCGGCAACAGTCAAGCCGGGGAAATGGCTCTTCTCACCCTCCGGAAAATGGCATCGGGGGGCATTCACGACCTTCTTGGAATAGATGGCAAAGGAGGAGGAGGATTCGCGCGTTATTCGACGGACGCCCGGTGGCACGTTCCGCATTTCGAAAAAATGCTCTATGACAATGCCCAGCTTGCTGTTGTTGCCATAGAAGCATTCCAGCTCACCAGAGAAAGCAACTACGCAGACATTGCGAAAGACATCCTGAACTATGTTCTCTGTGACATGACCGACGGTGAAGGCGGTTTTTTCTCTGCTGAAGATGCCGACAGTTATCCTGCCAGGAAAAGCAACAGCAAAAAAGAAGGAGCTTTTTACACCTGGACCCGAAAAGAAATCGAAGAGGCACTTGATCCACTTGAAAGTGACATCTTCTGTTATGTATACGGTGTGGAATCCGGTGGAAACGCACTGGATGATCCACATTTGGAGTTCACCGGACGAAACATCCTTTTTGTGAAGAATGACATCGAAACTGCTGCCGAACAGTTCTCCCGGACACCTGCAACCGTCCGGGCATTTATTGCCGGTGCACGGGAAAAACTCTACAAAGCCAGGAATGACAGACCCCGGCCACACCTGGACGACAAGATTCTTACGTCATGGAACGGACTGATGATCACGGCCCTGTCAAAGGCATCCGTCGCACTGCACAATGCAGATTATCTCGAAGCAGCCGTTAAAGCCGCTGATTTCATCCTCGACAATCTCTACAATAAAACTGATGGAAGGCTGCTTCGACGTTACCGGAACGGCAAAGCAGGCATCGAGGGAAAAGCGGATGACTATGCGTTTTTCATACAAGGCTTGCTCGATCTTTACGAAGCATCTTTTGAAACCCGCTACTTGATCCGTGCGGCAAAACTTATGGAGAAGCAGGTTGAACTGTTCTTCGACGACGCATCGGGTGGTTTTTTCAACGCAGCATCGGATGACCATTCCATACCCTTACGCATGAAAGAGGATTATGACGGTGCGGAACCATCCCCCAATTCGGTAAACGTCATTACTCTCTACAGACTTGCAGATATGGCGGATCGTGAGGATTTCAGAAAGATTGCGGAAAAAACCATTGGATATTTCAGCAAGGCACTCAAGGAAAACGGACGCCAGCTGCCTTACATGCTGAAGGCTGCAATGCTGCCTCATTACGGAACAAGACAGATTATCCTTGCCGACAACCTGAACAGCAAAAAGATGGAAGCGTTCCGAAAAACCCTGGGTAGCATGTATCTGCCCGACTCCGTCGTCATGCATGTATCAGAGGAAAGCAAAGAGAATGCGCCTTTTATGGAGAGCCTCGCTCGCCAAAGCACCGAACCTGTAGCATACGTATGCACAAACCACACCTGTCATCTGCCAATCACAGATGTGGAAAGCCTCAAAAAGCTGCTTCGTGAGACCCGGCAGTCTGGAAACAAGCAGCAAAAACTCTGATGCTCAGTCCTGCAAAATATCATCCTGAGCAGGATCTTCCCCTGTCTCATTTTCAGGAGATGACCGGGCAAGCTTGTTTTGTTCAACGATCTTGCCTATAACTGCATTTGCAGCATAAGCACCAAGTCCGCCGACAACGATCCCAGATATCCCATGAAACAAAAAGGGAAAACCGATGGGCGACAACATAACGGCACTCCCTGCCAGCCCAGCGGCACCAACCGCTTTGTTAATCATATCATCCATTTTTTTTGTTCCCTCAAAAAGTTATCCACAACGTTCAAAAGGGCATCTCTATTAACCGGTTACGCACCTTGACCTCTCCGTTGGGAGGCGCTCGAAATCCGCATGCTTGCAGCTTATCGCAATACGGCTGCAGCCCCATTTTCCCCTCTCCCGACTGTATCAGGACTCAAGGCAATGTATAGAGGTGCCCGGAAAATAATGCACATGAATAGAAAAAGCCTCTCAATCACCCAGACATAACAGAGAGGATGTTTTGGACATCAATCTTCTTCTTCGTCCACAAAATCGGGGTAATCTTTGTGATGATGGTCTTTTGGTGCCAAAACATTACCGATGTTATCGGTTATCGCACCGATTGCGGATCCTGCCGCAATCAAACCGAGGCTCGCGACTGCAATTCCGGCTATGCCATGCACTATCGGCATGCCGACAGGCGAAAACAAAAGCGCCCCCCCTGCTACGCCGGCTGCTGTTTTAAGCATTGTTTCCTGTTGGTCAGAATCGGCCATGATAAAATAGTTTCAGGTTATGAATACCTCATAATACCCTAACTATGAATATAGCACCTTAGATGATCGATCGCAACCTTTACTGCCATCCTCCACCCAGGGCTCTGTAAAGCTCCGTTCCGGCACCAAGACGCTGGCGGTGGATATCGGCCAGCGAAAGCGCGGCATCGAGCGCATTTGCCTGTGCTGTAATCACTTCCAGATAATCGGCCATGCCGCTTTTAAACAGAAGAGCTGCATTGTCAACCGACTGCCGGAGAATGCGTTCCTGTTTCTCGACCGCCTTTTCGCGGACAGCCAGTTTCTCCATTGCCGCAAGAGCATCGGACACCTCCCTTGCCGCGTTAAGGACGGCCTGCCTGAAAAGAATCTCTTCCCGGTCACGAACAACCTTGGATTGCTTATACGCGGCTCTGAGCTTCCCCTGCTGAAAAACCGGTTGAAGAACCGCACCCTGGACAAAACTGAACAATGAACCCGGGAAATTGAACCAGTCACTTGCTTCGAGAGCGTTTGCTCCTGCTTCGGCACTGATAGTAAACGACGGATAGAGTCTCGCCGAGGCAACACCAGTTTGTGCGTGAGCCTTCATGAGAGCCATCTCTGCAGCCTTGACATCGGGACGGTTACTGAGCAGCAGAGCCGGTACGCCGGGGGAAAAGCTGTCCACTGCCGGCAGTTCGGCAAGTGTTGCGGCACCACGGGCTATCTCGTCGGGCATCCTGCCGCAAAGAACACTCAAGGCATTTTCCTGTACGGCAATTCCCTGCTCTATTCCGGCAATGCTGGACTGTATTCCAAACGTTCTTGCTTCCTGCTGCTCCACTGCCAGCGACGTTACAAGGCCTGCATCATATTGTAGCCGCATCATTGAAAGAGTGGTTTCTGCAAGTGCAAGATTTTTCTTCGTGACATCGAGCTGTGCATCGAGCAGCAACAAATTATAATACCCAACTGCAACGTCGGCAACCAGTCTGGTATGCACCGCCTTTCTTGCTTCAACCGTACGGAGGTACTCAGCCAGTGCAGCCTTTCTTGTATTGCGGATTTTCCCCCATATATCGGCTTCCCAGGACAACAAAAACGATGCATTGTAATCCTCGATACTTTCTTCTCCGGTGGAAAGAGCCGTACTGCTATAATCTGAAGTAGTCGATCTGCTTCCGCTCACCTGGAAATCCAGCGTAGGAATGTTTCCCAATTTTGACTGCTTCAAAGCAAGAGAAGCATATTCTATATTCTTTACGGCAACCTGAAGATCATGATTGTTCTCTATAGCAGCATCAATAAGGTTGATCAGCGTAGGATCGACAAAAAAAGCCCGATACGGCACTGTTCCGGAAAAAGGAGCCGCTACAGACGCTGAATCTGGTTTATCGGCACCCCGGTACATTCCAGGAATACCCGGATCAGGTTGAGAATACTCTTCAACCGTACTGCACGCTGAGAACATCAGTAAAAACATGAGGATCAGGAAGATCCCCGGTACTCTCGTTCTGTTCATTATTTCAATAATTCTTCGTTATCAATTTCGTATTCCTGAAGAAAACATATTCCCTTTACCTGTCAAACAATCACTCAACCGAGACCTCCTCGGCATCAGGGTCATGAGGCGGCCCGCTGATTTTTTCCTGAAGAGACTGAAAGAGCACATAGAGAACCGGAATTATCAGCACACCAAGAAACGCCCCGCTGAGCATACCTCCAACCGCCGCTGCACCAATAGAATGATTGCCAAGAGCTGATGGACCTGAGGCCCACAACAGAGGCGAAAGCCCGACAGCAAAAGCCAGCGAAGTCATAAGAATCGGCCGTAGCCTTGCTCTTGAACCCTCAAGTGCAGAATCAAACAAAGACTGTCCAGCCCTCCTTCGCTGAATAGCGAACTCCACAATCAGGATAGCATTTTTAGCAAGCAATCCAATCAACATAATCATGGCAACCTGCACGTAAATATTATTTTCGATGCCAAACAACTGTATACCGGCAAACACACCGAGTATACCGGTTGGAATCGACAAAATAACCGCAAGAGGCAGAAGATAACTTTCGTACTGCGCGGAAAGCAGCAGATAAACAAAGACAAGGGAAAGAACAAAAATATACACCGCCTGGCCGCCTGACTCAACCTCCTCACGGCTCATACCTTTCCAGTCATAGGAAAAACCGGCCGGCAGAACCGTTGCAGCGACTTCCTTGGCCACTCCGATAGCTTCACCGGTGGTATGCCCGGGAGCAACAACGGCATTGACAGTCAATGCATTGAAAAGATTGAAATGATCGACAGTCTGCGGACCGTAAACTTTTTTGATACTTACCAGGGAGGTCATGGGCACCATCTTGCCTGAAGAATTTTTCACAAACACCCCCCTTAGAGAAGACGGATCTGCACGGTCTTCTGGTTCAGCCTGCATAACAACCCGATAATATTTACCGAAACGATTGAAATCCGATACCTGAAAACTCCCGTAAAAAGCCTGCATAACCATCAGGAGATTATCGACATCGACTCCAAGCTGGCTTGCCCTGACTTCATCGACCTGTAACTCATACTGCGGGTAGCCGGTGCTGAATGTCGTAAATGCAAAAGCAATTTCTGGCCGGGCCATCAGCGCACCGATATATTCTTTCGCCACACCGGAAAAATCATCCAGGCTGCCCGATGTCCTATCCTGCAATACAATTTCCAATCCCCCCACATTACCGAATCCCGGAACGGTAGGAGGCTGAATAGGGAAAAACGTCCCCTCACTAATCACTGAAAGCTTTTGGGAAACTCTGCCCATGATAGCGTGAATATCCTTTACAGGACCCCGCTCTTCGGGATCTTCAAGAGAGACAAAAATAAGTCCGGCGGAAGGAGAAGCAGTACTGCCGGCTATGAGATCGATACCGGCAACCGTGATCGCGGTCTTCACACTTTCTTCCTCATCCAAGATAGCTTCGACCTTCTCAAAAGTCTCTGCTGTACGTTCAAGCGACGCTCCCGACGGAAGTGATGCATTCAGAATAAAGAAACCACTATCCTCGTCCGGAATAAAACCCGAGGGAGTGACCGATGCCATCCAGAAAACAAGACCGGAAACCGCAGCAAGCGCCCCAAGACTTAACCACTTGCGGCGAATCAGCACCCGCAACGCCCCCACATAACGTTCAGTCATCACAGAAAACCCGGCATTGAAGCCTTTGAAAAAACGCAACTCTATGTTTTTTAGCCAGCCGGTTTTTTCACCACCCTCTCTACTATGGCTATTGGTAAGAAACAGCGCACACAAAGCCGGACTGAGAGTGAGCGCGTTGACTGCGGAAATAAGAATAGCTATGGCAAGCGTAAAAGCGAACTGACGATAGAACATACCGGTCGAACCCTCGAGAAAACCAACCGGGAGAAAAACAGATGCCATCACCATCGTAATGGACACGATCGCACCGGTAATTTCACGCATAACCTTATGCGTTGCCGCCCTTGCCGGAAGATGGGTTTTTTCCATTTTGGCATGAACAGCCTCAACAATAACTATAGCGTCATCAACCACAATACCGATTGCCAGAACCAGAGCGAAAAGAGTCAGCAGGTTGATCGAAAACCCGAAAAGAGTCATGAAGAAAAAGGTACCGATAATGGCAACCGGAACCGCAATAGCGGGAATAAGTGTCGATCGAAAGTCTTGCAGGAAAATAAATACAACAAGAAAAACCAGCGCAAAAGCCTCGAACAAGGTATGAATGACCTGATCGATTGACTCGTCAAGGGATTTTTTCGTACTGTAGGGAATAATGTAATCGATGCCTTCAGGAAAAGAAGCCGAAGCGTTCTCCAAAACCTCCTGCAATGCAACTTGGATATCATTGGAATTCGAACCTGCCGACTGGTAAATCGCCATGGTTATACATTCCTCTCCATTTGCATAGGAATCAACGTCATAACTGTACGAACCAAGCTCGACTCTTGCGATATCACCGAGCCGCAAGACCGATCCATCGGCATTGGCCCGCAGAATGATATTCTCATATTCAACAGGCTCTTTCAGCTTACCCTTGTAACGAATGATCAGTTCAAGAGCTTCATCGTTGCTTTGACCGAATCTCCCCGGTGCCGCCTCGACGTTCTGGCTTTGCACAGCGGCAATGACTTCCTGAGGAGATATGGAATAAGCCGCCATTTGCTCAGGCTTCAACCAGATACGCATAGAATAGTCTCTGGAACCGAAAACAGTTGCCTGCCCGACACCGTTTACTCGCTGAATCTCCGGAATCAAGTTTATTTTTGCATAGTTATTCAAAAACGTCGCATCATAGGTTTCGGAGTCGTCACTGACGAGCGAAATCAGCATGATCATGCTGTTCTGCATCTTGGCAGTCGTCACCCCGATCTTCGTCACCTCCTCGGGCAATTGACTGGTTGCGGTTGCAACCCTGTTCTGCACATTGACCGCCGCCTGGTCAGGATCGGTACCAAGCCTGAAAAAAACATTGATTGCAAGGGTACCGTCATTGCTCGATGTCGATGTCATATAGGTCATATCGTCGACACCATTGATCGCCTCTTCAAGTGATGGAGCGACTGAACGAGCTATAGTTTCGGCATTAGCACCCGGATACGTTGCCGATACCCTCACACTGGGCGGAGCGATGTCGGGAAACTGCGTCAACGGAAGCTGAGCAATCCCGATCAAACCAAGCAGAACAAAAAATACCGATATTACCGTTGCGAGAACCGGCCTGTTAATAAATCGTTCAAACATAGATTCAATTGTTTTCCAAGCTGTTCATCAATTTTGTTTACCCTCACCAGACCCCTCACCTTCCCCAGCAAGCTGTGGATTGATCACCGCCCCGTCAGGCAAACGTGAAAATCCCGACAAGACTATCATTTCACCCTCTTCAAGACCTCCACTCACGATATAATTGAGGTTGCTTCTGTCAATAACCGTTATAGGCGCTCTCGTTACGGCATTACCCTCTCCAACCTTGACAACGAATATTCTATCCTGAAGGTCTGCAGTACCTGCTTGTGGAACCTGAACAACATTTTCATAGCGGTAAGGAACTCTCACTTTTCCGGTATTGCCCGAGCGAAGGACTCCATCAGGATTTGGAAACGTCGCACGAAACATAACCGAAGCTGTAGTGCGGTCAAATTGGCCACTAACCGCATCGAGCCGCCCTTTCAATGGATAACGGCTGCCATCGGCAAGAAGCAGAGTAACCGGTGGCATCAAGGCGAGCTTTTCTTCGATGGAACTGCCAGGATATTGTTGCCTGAAACGCACAAAATCAACCTCACTCATGCTGAAATAAGCCCGAATTTCATGTACATCGGTCAGGGTCGTCAACTGTTCAGGCTGATTCTTGCTTACCAGGCTACCGATGCGAAAAGGAATATCGCCGATATATCCATCTACCGGTGCTGTTATCCTGGTATAACCAAGGTTAATGCGTGCCGTTTGAACTGCGGCTTTTGCCCGTTCGAGATTTGCCTTCGCCGAGCGGTGATTTGCTCTGGCTTGTTTCAACTGTATTTCCGACACAACCTTGTTTTCCACCAGAGGCTCAAGCCTCTCTACCTCGATTGCAGCAACGGCAAGACTGGCTTCTGCCGCATGTTGTGATGCAATTGCTGTTTTCAGATCCTCACGATAGATGCGATCATCGATAACA
>JANQGE010000075.1 GCA_028277485.1 Chlorobium sp. | reverse complement strand
AACACCTAACACCTAACACCTAACACCTAACACCTAACACCTAACACCTAACACCTAACACCTAACACCTAACACCTAACACCTAACACCTAACCCTTTTTGACTTTTGAATTTTGACTTGTTACTCGTCACTGCTTCCGGATGTTTGCCGCAATTGCTCGATTTATGATACCGCAACAGGTTATTGATCTCTCTGTGCTCCGTTTGATTCGACAGGCTTGCGAAGTTCTGCTAAAACGATACCGTTTTTTTCGTATAGGACAACCGGATCGGGAAGCCTTTTGAAGTATTTGGCATTGGTCAGGACGATCTCTCCGGGTTCAGGTTTCCGCCGTTCTGTCAAGGTTTCGGAATATACTAAAAAAGAAGGGTTATTGATTTTCCACATAACAACTTTATACCCTCGTGCCTTTGCGATGAGAGCCGCCTCTTTTACCGGCTCCTGCATGATCATTCCCGCGAGGGGCATGATGTGGAGGTTGATGGTCATACAGAAGATGACGCCGCTTGCTATAAAGCGTTTCAGGACGGAAAGTCTGGGGATAAGCGAGATGCAGATGGTGGCAGCGGCAGCCAGGGAGAGTACCGCCGTATGGCCGGAATTTTCCATAAGAACGGTTGCGCCTTCAAGGACTGCCATGATATAGGGATCGGTTACATTCCCGCTGATGTGCCGGATAACAGCCGGCACGGCGGCAAGCAGGATAAGAACGCCGGCAGGCCAGAGGGTTATCAGGAAAGGCCGGTGCAGGGTGTGCAGGACCTGTGCCATTAGGATGAAAAGGGGAGTATACCCGTAAATAACGTAGTGGGGAAGCTTTGTTCCCGAAAAGGAGAAGAAGATAAACACAAAACCGAACCAGATAAGCAGGTAGGTGTTCAGCGGATTTGCGGTCAGAGCCCGTATCTTGCTGAAAATCGGGAACAGCAGGGCCGTCGATGGCGAAATACCCAGGAGCAGCACGGGAATGTAATACCAGAGTGAACCTCCGTGTTTTTCAAGCGGCGTGCTGAGCCTGTTGATGTTGTGTTTAAGGAAGAAGCCTTCGACAAAGGCCATGCCCTGGTCGAGATATTCAAGGGTATACCAGGGCAGGACGATCACGCAGAAAATGGTTATTCCCAAAGGGTTGAGGACCGCCCTGATCCAGACTCGGAGTTCACGCTGAAAAAGGAAAAAAATGAAAGAGACCGCAAAAGGGATCAACATCGCAATGGGACCTTTTGTGAGAGTCCCGAAACCGATTGCCGTGAATGCAAGCAGGACATACGCAGACTTTCTTTCCCTGTAATACAAAAAAACAGCAAACATGCTGACGGCAAGCATGCAGTTGAGCAGTGCATCGGCGATAGCTGCCTTTCCGATAATGGTTACCTGAAGGGAGAGCATCATCGCGGCGGTGCTGATGAACGCGGTACGTCTGTCGAACATTCTGTGCGTGAACAGAAACACGGCGGCCGCCCATCCTGTGGATGCCAGGGCGGAAGGAAAACGCAGTGCGAATTCATTCAGTCCAAAGAACGTTACGCTTAAAGCCTGCAGCCAGTAGATCAGTATGGGCTTGTCAAAACGGGGTTTACCGTAAAGGTACGTGGTAAGGTAATTGCCGCTTGCCAGCATTTCACGGGTTGCTTCACTGAAAGCGCCTTCATCGACATCGAAGAGAGGTACCGAACCCAGTCCGGCGAAAAAACTGATGAAACAGAGGATTCCCAGTATCAGGATATCCCATCGCAGGTGGCTGTCAGGCTGTTTGCTCATGCATTGTTTTTCGAAAATGTTGCTGATAGAGCAGGAGTGTTGTAGCGAGCCCCAGGAATGAGCCGGCCAGGACATCGCTGAGATAGTGCTGGGTCAGGATGATCCTGCTTGCAGCTATGGTGATTCCTGCGATATAGAACACGGTTTTATAGCGAGGAAAGATCAGGGCCAGTGCTGAAGCCGCGCCGAGTGCGGTTGCCGAATGACCGGAAGGAAAAGAGAGCCAGGCGTATTCGATATGGAAAAAGTCGAATCCGTAGACCTGTTCATGGATATAAAGGCGCGGGCGTGCCCTTCCCAAAATGCTTTTAAGGATGTTTACCGCGATTCCGGACAGTGCAACCGAACTAAGAAGCAGCAATCCGCCTCCGGCTTTCCGGAGATCTTTTTTTCTGAAAAAAAGCCATAAAAGCAGGCCTCCTCCAAGATACCATTGTGATTCTCCAAGCTTTGTGATCTGTTTGAATGTCTGGTAAAAAACGCTCCCTTTCAGTTCAAGGAAAAAATCGGTCAAAGGCCGGTCAAGCCATATATAACTTGCGGCACAAAGGAAAAACAAGATGATTGACCCTGTGATTGCTGAAACGGTTTTTGTCATGACCAAATAAAGCAAAAAGTCGGGGATTCTGCCAGCCAAGTCTGTTACAGGGCCGTGATGCTTCAACTCGGGAAACACTCAGACTGCCTACGATGAAAGTATGTCCAAATATCGCCGGGAAACCTCCAGAGAAGCTGAAAAAAATGAATGAATTTTTTATGTTTTAATAGAGTTGCCCATATGTAATACAGATTTGTCTGCTGCGCTGAAAAAGAGTTGTCAAATCGCATTTGTAGTCAGTCAGCACTGTGGATCAGAAACTTTCAAAAGTTATTCTTCTGCTTTCTTGTCCCGACCGCAGGGGGCTGGTTTCGCATATTGCCCATTTTATCTTCGAGCAGGGAGGTAATATTCTCGATCTTGACGAGCATGTCGATACTGAATCGGGCATGTTTTTTATCAGGGTTTCGTGGAGCATGAATGGCTTTTGGGTCTCTGCTTCTGAGCTCGAAGATGCTTTCAGACCACTTGCGAAGGATTTTCAGGCGAATTGGAAAATCCACTTTGCCTCCAAAAGGCCACGTGTTGCGGTGTTTGTGTCAAAATATGAACACTGTCTGCAGGAAATACTGTGGCGTCACAAAACCGGTGAGTTCGCCGTTGATATTCCTCTGGTAATTTCCAATCATCAGGACCTGGAAGCACTTGTTGTGCAGCATTCCATTCCTTTTCATGTGTATCCTATAACTCCTGAAAACAAAATGGAGCAGGAACAAGAGGAATTGGCATTGCTGAGAGAAAACAACATCGATACTGTTGTACTTGCGCGTTACATGCAAGTGCTTTCACAACAGTTTGTCGACGCGTATCCGAGCAGGATTATCAACATTCATCATTCGTTTCTCCCCGCATTTACCGGTGGTAATCCCTACAGGCAGGCTTTTCACCGGGGAGTTAAGATTATTGGCGCTACCAGCCACTATGTGACGGAGGAGCTTGATCAAGGCCCGATTATTGAGCAGGACATCATCAGGATTTCTCACAGGGATACCCTGAAGGATTTGATAAGAAAAGGAAGAGATCTCGAACGCTTGGTGCTTATACGGGCAATTTCCTCTCATATTGAACACAGGGTTCTGGTGAATGGTCGGAAGACCATTGTTTTTGGTTGAGGTTACGCCACGAACGGATCTGAGGGCACCTCTATTAATTGTCGTGAGCGACTTGAGTACAAGGCAGCCGGAGCGCAGAAACCTTCTTCCGTCCGCCCAACGAAGTATTCGGGTCGCGTAGCAAATTAAGGGCACCTCTATTTATTGTCATGAGCGGTTCAAGTGCAAGGCGAACGGAGCGGAGAAACCGGAGTGTACACAGAGTACATGAGGATTTCGAGCACCGC
>JANQGE010000050.1 GCA_028277485.1 Chlorobium sp. | reverse complement strand
CCTCGAATAACGGTGCATTTTACACCGACCAGTGCATCATGGCTCAATGCAGTAGAGAGTTGGTTCTCACAGCTTGAGCGGCGTGCTTTATATCGGGGTATCTTTACGAATGTCAAAGAACTCAGGGATGCCATTCACCATTATATCAACGTGCACAATAAGAAATTGGCCAAACCATTTGTCTGGGTAAAAAGCGCTGAGTCGATTATAGCATCGGTACAACGAGCAAAAGAAAGTCTTGAAAATAATGCAAGGAATTAACCGGACGGGACACTAGCAATGAGCGATGAGTACTGAGTGAAAGGATGTGGGGTGTGGGAAGTGGGATGTAGGGAGTTGGCAAGGGAAAAATCAAGTCAAAATTCAAAAGGAAAAAGTTAAAAAGGGGAATGTTGGTAGTAGGAAAATCAGTTGGCAAAAGGGACGAGGAAAAGATCGATACCGATTCCGATAGCGACGGCGAACCCCGATTTTCTCTCTTTCGGAAATCGGACACCGGACTTACCCCCACAATGCTGTTTTGAACGAGAATGTTGTCCCTTCCTGGTGCTGCCAAACCGCTTCGGCGGGAAAAAGGGTAAGCGTCCAGGTCTGCATGAGATCGTCAGAGTTCCGTAGTTCCGTAAACACAATAAGTCTGCATGGTAACAGACTTATTGTGGGCATCGCTATTTAGGGCACCTTTATTCTGCAGAAAGCAGTTTCATCCCGTCAGAAAGACTGGGTCCTTGCAAAAGGAAATTATCGACTGGCAATACCTTTTGGACCACTGCCGTCAACTATCCAAGTTTTTGAGCGATTCCACCATACTAACAAGGATTCAAAACATGCGATGGAAAGCTCTCCTGAAACCATTGAAAAAGCACACCGCGAACACAGCTTTCACGGATAGCCAAGGGGGGGGTGCGCGGGGAGGGAAGGGAAAAGGCATTTAGGTGATAATGAACGGCCCGTCGATATGAAAGCCTCTGTTGCCGTCAACCGCTATTTTTTCAACACAACTCCGGCAGAGGATATAGTAGCGTATGCTGTCGTCCGGGTGTTTGGAGTCCATCTGTTTCCTGAGCTTTTCACGCAGAAGAGCAAAATCCTGTTCAGGAATAAAGCATTCGAAAACACTGTACTGCACCGCGGTACCGAAATCAGAGAGAATTTTATGTATCTTTGTTCTGCGGCGGTCGTTTTCTATGTCGTAGGTGACGAGGATAAAGTGCATATAGTTGTGCTCCCTTGGTATAATGACAATAGAAGTGCCCTGATGAACAACAATATAGCTCAATATGTAGATGGAATATCTATTGGAACAAGGCTTTGGTGCTTTTTTCACTTTTGCTGCCGGAGTTGTCGCCTGTTTTCAGATCCTGGAACTGTTCTTCACCAGAAACCTCCCCTGGATTTTCCGGCTGGTTCGCAATGGATGGCGGAGAATGCGCCGCCTGTTCCGGCAAAGCTGGAAAGAGGGTGATCGTTTTCTTGCATTGAATTTCTCAGGCCATCCGGTGCTACCCGGTCAACAAAACGCAATACAAAAACGGATGGGCTGGCCGAAGCTTGAAGTGATCGATGTCCCGATGGGCACCGTGGCTGAAGATGAGAACTTTCTGAAAATCGCTATTCGAAAAGTTGACGGTATCGATTTGCTGCCGAACGAGTGGCAGACGTTTTCGCTCGTCGCCTTACCGTCAGGTTACTCCCCGCTCTGGTCGGCTTTGCTGGCCGAAATCCACGGACGGTTGGGGCATTTCCCGGATGTTGTGCGCCTGCGCCCTGCCCCGAAGGAAGAGAAAGAAAAGTTCGAGGTTGCCGAAATCCTTGATTTGCGGGAGATACGCCATCTGGCAAGGGCAAAACGGTAACCTTTCGACCCCGATTTTTAAAAGTAACCGCGGGCTCCGTTGTTCCGTAAACACAATAAAGCCCGCAATATAACAGACTTATTGTGAGCTCCGTTGTTCAGTATCACAAATAACCTTCGCAGAAACACAAAAAGAGGCTGTCCCATAAGGGCACCTTTAAAACGTGTCATGAGCGGCCAAAGAGCAAGGCGGAGGGAGCGCAGAAATCCTCTCCCATCCGGCCAACGCAGCAATTTGGGCGCGCAATAAGTTTTTAGAGGTGCCCATAATTGAAGTGGCGGCTCACGCCGCCGCACCAAACGGAGAACAGAGATGAAAAAAATACTTTTGGCGGCATCGTACCCGTGTTTTTCTTCGGGTGTAACAGAGACGCCCCTAATGATAGAGATGAACTTGGTGAAACCAGCCCAAGTTTTGAAGACCTTTCATCTTTTGACCGGTACGGCAAATACGGGGATAAGCTGACTCTCGGAGAGGTGAAGTATTTCTCCATGGGGCAGAAAAACCTCGACATTCGTGACGCGGGCGTCCGCCTTACGAAAGCGGCGTTTATTTTTTGCAGGCACACGGCAGAGCCTTCTGTCGAGCGCTTTAAGCTCAAAGGGAAAAAATACATAGAAGAAGAGCGTCAGGCTCTCATCGCGAGAGGTATGACCGCCCAAGAGGCGGATTTGCATATTGAAAAATTCATTCTCCGAAGACTGTTTTTCGACTACAAAGTGAGTAAAGTCTACTATGTGGACTACCCTTTTGTGCTGCGGAAAAGGCTATCCGATGATTGGGACGGAAAAATCACGGCAAGACATGAAGTAGAGCTTCAAGAGGAAGAAATGGATTGGCTGTTCTCAATAAAAAAAATGGTCGATTGGGGCATTCCATTTAAAGACGTCGAGTTCCGCTGTCTCACCGAAGGGTTGGGTTTGCACCCCGAGGCGAAAAGACGGCTCGAAAAAAACGGGTACTTCAAGAAAGTTCGCTCTCTTGCACGAAAGTGACAAATAAACCTCATTATAATAAGGCGCTCCCCTGTGCCGTTATGATGAGGTTTTCTTTATACACATCAACATGGCTCTCCTTTTCGTGTTAAGTTTGGTATAATGCACCTGATGGACCCTTCGAAAAGGCACTCTTTTCATATTCCTAACAAAATTCTTTCTTTCTCTTGGATTTTTCTTGTCCTTGTATTTTTCCTGTTGCTCATCCCCTCAAGAACGCATGCTGCCTGTTCAGTAACCTATTATGGATATGCTGATTCTCATGGGAACCTTCCTGAAGAAAATACTGTGTCATTTCCTGATGCTGTATCTTGTTCAGATCCGGCTATTAGAGCAGATTATGAAGAGGTGCGGGAAACCGGTGTGAGCAATGGAGTTTTTATTTTCGACACGTTTTGGGATGGTAACAATGCGAGCAGTGCCTTATGCCGCTGTTCTAACCCTGACGGAACAAGTGATAGTCGTAATCTTGTTGCACAAGAAGTCGTGGACCGGAGAATTGCCGGCTCCTCGGTGCGTTCCGGCGGCGACATTCCTTTCGGCGACTGTTTTACCATTCTCTCCGAAGGAAAACTGGCTTCACTGAATGTCGGCAACTGTGTCGGACGTTTCGCTCACGGCGCGTTTACGCTTTCCGGCCTTGCCATGGCGGGAGCCGGAACCGCGTTTGATTATCTGCTCAATTTCGGCATCCGTCCCGACGTCATCGCCCAGCCGTTTGTGGAGACGGCATGGGAGAACATTCGCGATTTGGTGAACGCCGCCTTCATTTTCGTCATTCTCTTTATCGCCATCGCCACGATTCTCAACATCCAAAACGGCAAGTACAGCGCGAAAAGTCTCCTCATTGGTGTTATCGTCTACTTTTCAAACTGACCCTTTACTTTTGCACAACCCCCTCTACTCTCCTGAAGGAGTTGTACCGCGTGGCTCGTGAGGTTCGTGTCTATCTCCTCGTAACGCTCGAAGGCAAACCTTCCAGGTATCTTGACCCTGTTGTGGCAGCGCCACAAAACGTCGGGGTGATTGTTTCGTTTGAGACGGCGAGATATCGTTTTTAGAAAGAGACGGAGGAGATGCCAATTAATATGTATAAATAACCATATTATTGTATTTGTAAATATTAAAGATCACTGTATTATTCAGGGTATGGCAAGACATGTAGATTTCGAATGGGATACCGACAAAGACAAGCTGAATCAGGAAAAGCACGGAGTTTCTTTTGCTTTGGTGTAGGTTCCGCCAAACCTCGAACACAAATTCCGCACAACTTCGAACAGTCATTCCGGAAAAGCTCGAACAGTCTTTCCGCAGAACTTCGAACATTTTT
>JANQGE010000044.1 GCA_028277485.1 Chlorobium sp. | reverse complement strand
CTAAAACGCCGACGGGTCTGTTTTTCTTCCATACCTTCATACCTCCTTTTGATGAAAGGTATGACTTCTTACCCTGTCTGTGAAAATGTAGCAAGTTCACTAAGAACTTTCACGTAAGTGAAGCAGTAGGAAGGAGATCTGCTTCGGGCTCTGTTGGAGGACAGGCATTTCGATCAAGGGGTGCCGAATTTTCCGAAGAGGGTGCTGTAATGTGCCATGAGCACGGCGGGATCGAGGTCTGCTTCCGGAGGATGATGGAGCACGAGCTTCATTTTTTCCCCTTGCTGGAAGCGTGGCTTGTAAACCTGCATCCACTCGGACTGTATTGATGCTGTCAGTTTTTGAAAAAAAGGCTGACTGTAGAAATCGGCGCGTTTTTCACCGGGAAGGATTAAGGATAGTGTCCGGGGTTGTATATCGACCTTGGAGAGTCCGAAGGATGAGCAAAAGTTTTTGAACTTTGCGAGCCCAATGAGGTTGTCTACATCGCGGGGGAGGGGGCCGAACCTGTCACGCAATTCCTTCTTGATGAGGTCAATCTCGCCGTCCGTTGACGCTTTGGATATTTTTTCATAAAAAGAAAAGCGTTCCTGTGTAGCCGATACATAATAATCAGGAATGAGCGCGTCAAAATAAAAGCTCATGTCAGCATTGTTTTCAGGCTGAACCGGATGGGGCTCGCTGCCGGAAAAGAGCTGGCTGAATGCTCCTGTTTTAAGTTCGCTTACCGCTTCTTCAAGCAGTTTTTGGTAGAGGTCGAAACCAAGCTCGTGAATGGCTCCTGACTGTTCGGCACCGAGGAGATTTCCCGCGCCCCTGATATCCAGGTCACGTAGTGCGATGTTGAAACCCGATCCCAGTTCCGTAAAGCTTTCTATAACGGCAAGCCGCTGCATGGCTTCACGCTTGATCGTGTGAACCGGGGGGATGATGAGGTAGCTGTAAGCCTTGCGTTCGCTTCTTCCCACGCGGCCTCTGAGCTGATAGAGACTTGAAAGGCCGAACATGTCTGCACGGTTGATGATAATCGTGTTTGCATTGGAAATATCGAGTCCCGATCCGATAATTGACGTAGATATCAGAACGTCGAGTTCATGACTGATAAAACTCATCATCACGTTTTCAAGTTCGACCGTTGGCATCTGTCCGTGGGCGATGCCTATCCTCGCTCCGGGAACGAGCTCCCGGAGCGTGTTTCGGACCTGGTCCAGCCCTGAAATGCGGTTGTGCAGGAAAAAAACCTGCCCTCCCCGGTTTATTTCACGCAGTATGGCTGACCGGATGGAGTCCGGATCGAATTGTGTGATTGCGGTTTCAACCGGCTGCCGGTTTCTGGGCGGTGTTGAAACTATCGAGAGATCTCTTGCGCCGAGCATCGAAAACTGCAGTGTTCTCGGGATAGGGGTAGCCGACAAGGTGAGTGTATCCACGCCTGTAAAATTCTGGCGCAGTTTCTCTTTGGCAGCTACTCCGAAATGCTGTTCTTCATCGATGATCAGCAACCCTAAATCTTGAAAAACAACATCTTTCGAGACAAGCCTGTGGGTGCCGATGATAATGTCTATCAGGCCGCGTGAGATCTTGTCGATGAGTTCTTTCTGTTCTTTTCTGGAGACAAATCTGCTGAGAACGGCAATATTGACCGGGAAATTCTCGAATCTGCGTCTGAAAGTTTCTGCATGCTGGTGTGCCAGTATAGTTGTCGGGGTGAGCACGGCAACCTGTTTTGTTGATTCGACTGCCTTGAACGCAGCACGCATTGCAATCTCGGTTTTACCGAACCCGGCGTCTCCGCAGATCAGACGGTCCATCGGTGACGGGGAGAGCATGTCTTTTTTTACTTCCTCGATTGTTTTCAACTGGTCAGGGGTTTCATCGAATATAAACGATGCTTCAAACTCCCTCTGGAATATCGAGTCCGGACCGAAAGCGAATCCCGGAGCCATTTTCCGTTGTGCGTACAGCTTTATGAGGTTAGAGGCAATATCCTTGAGGCGTTTTTTCACCTTCTCTTTCTTTGTTTTCCACTTTGAGCTTCCAAGTTTTGAAAGAGAAGGCAGGGTGCCTTCCGAGGCGGTGTATTTAGAAAGGAGACGGATGTTCTGCACGTTGACATAGAGTTGGTCACCTCCTTGATATTCTATCAGAACGCACTCTTGCTCGGAGTTGCCGACCTTGATGGTTTCAAGCTCCTTGAAAACACCGATGCCGTAATCTTCATGAACGATATAGTCACCGACATTCAGTTTCTGGAGGTCTTTGAGGGAGATGCCTTTAAACGCTCTTTTTTTATGGGATTTGTGGGTGTGGAGCTTCCCGAATATATCGGATTCCGTGTAGACGTCGAGACCGTTGAACACAAAACCGGAGTGCAGGTTGAGCGCTACCCAGTTGACATCGATCGATGTGTTCCGGGAGTCGGTGTCAATTTTTTCCGCCGCGAATTCAGTAAGTTCCTCGATCTCCTTTTTTGAATTGCCGACAAAAATTGTCTGCTGCTTTTTTGCTTTTTGCAAGCTGAGTTTCCTGGCGAATAGTTTGAAATTTGCATTCAGTCTTGTCTGTGCTTCGGCATGGAAATCAATTGCCTGTTTTTCAAGACGGTTTATACAGAGGTGCTGAAAATTCCCGAGTTTTTCTTCAACGGCTGCCTTGCGTTCATAAGCTTTGAAAGAGGTTGTGTCATCAATAATGACCAATGTTTGATGCGGCAGGTAGTCGAACAAATTCCAGGAATTGCCTTCATCGTGGCTGTATTCGGCGATATAGTTGCCGGTAAGCACGATGGAATCAAGCAGAGAACCCGAAAGCTGGGTGTTTATATCAAATAGGCGCAGTGAAGTGACGGTATCTCCAAAAAACTCTATACGCACGGGTGCTCTGAAACCGAACGGGAATATGTCGAAGATCGAGCCGCGCGTTGAAAACTCGCCTTCTTCTCCCACAAACTCTTTTCTGATATAACTGTTTTGGAGAAGAAAGTCTGTTAGCCTTTGGTAGCCGGCCTCCTGGCCGGTTTGGAGATCGAGAATCCTTGTGTCCGTACCAGCCGGGCTTTGCAGGGGAGTCAGCAGATCATCAAACGTGGCGAGAAGAACAGTGTTGCGCTTTTCAAAAAGTGCTCCGAGCGCTGGAGACAGCTCATCCGAAACGGTATGAACCATGCCGGGTTCGAGCAATTCAAAAAGGTCACTATCGTAGACATCGAATACATTCTGGCTGCCAGCGATCAGCAAGGGGACATTCAGATCGTTAAACAAATGTACAGCAAGCAGGGAAGAGAGAGAGCCCTGAGTGCCTGAGATATTCAGGGGAGGGAATGTCTCTTCCTTGTCTTTTAACGCATGTAGCTGCTGTTTAATGTTGGTATAAGCGGGAGACTTCCTGACGGCATCCAGCAGGTATGAAGCTTTTCTTCCGGTTACCGATGCGTTGTGTTTCTGTTTCCCCCTTTCTGTCGGGGTTTCGTAAGAATCTTCCATAACCTGTTGTATTCCTAAACTGAGCGTTGCAAATTGTCTGCTATTCACCGAGACCGGTTAATTATGCAAAATATACTGGAAGTAAAAAACCTCAAGACGTACTACTCGACCGACAGCGGTACAGCCAAGGCGGTTGACGGGGTAAGTTTCTCTCTCGGGCGCAACCGCACGCTGGGGATCGTCGGTGAGTCCGGCTGCGGCAAGTCAGTAACGGCGCTTTCTATCATGCGTCTTGTACCAATGCCTCCGGGGTATTTTGCGGGAGGGGAGATTCTCTGGCAGGATACGAACCTTCTCAAGCTTTCCCAAGAGCAGATGAGGAAATTGAGGGGGAATGACATTGCCATGATCTTTCAGGAACCGATGAGTTCTCTTAATCCTGTCTACACCTGTGGATATCAAATAATTGAGCAGATCTTTCTTCACCGGCAGATTTCAAGGAAAGAAGCGAAAGAACAGGCAGTAGAGATGCTTCGGCTTGTCGGCATTCCCAATCCTTCTGAACGATTTGATGCTTATCCTCATGAACTCTCCGGGGGCATGCGCCAACGCGTCATGATTGCCATGGCTTTATCGTGTGATCCCTCCCTGCTTATTGCTGATGAACCTACTACGGCACTTGATGTCACCGTTCAGGCTCAGATCCTTGAGCTTATCGGTAAGCTACAGGGCAATACCGGGATGAGCGTGATCCTTATTACTCATGATTTTGGGGTGATTGCTGAATTGTGTGAAGATGTGCTGGTCATGTATGCCTCGAAAGTGGCTGAAAGCGGAAGCGTTTCTCAGATTTTTTCAAATCCGCTGCATCCGTATACTGTCGGATTGCTCAGGTCAATTCCAAGGATCGGCGCCAAAAAGCAGCGCCTCGATGTCATCGAGGGGAATGTGCCAAGCGCTACCCGTCTTCCGGAAGGGTGCCGGTTTGCAAACCGCTGCCCTCTTGCCGACACTCATTGCCGCGAGTTTCAGCCTGCACTGAAAGAGTATGAACCGGGACATCGGGCAGCTTGCTGGAAAATTCATGCCTGAAAGGCATCTCGGTTTGCTGTGCACCCTGATTACTTCGTTGGGTGGATAGGGGACGCTCACGACAATGTCGTAGAGGTCCCCTGAAGTATGCCTCTAAAACGTTTAGTCTGGGAAGTTTTAACATATTCGTAACATTTGAGTCCTTTGCTGGGGGAGGAAGCCGCAGCGGTGTTTTTCTGAATTACCACGCATAATGCCTATATTTCCACCTGAATAGATTGTTTCAAAATAGTGTGTTCCCTTGTGATGCTATGTCAGAGCCATTGATTCTTGTTGTCGAGGATGATCGCAACCTCGCAAAACTCCTGAAATACAATCTCGAAAAGGCCAGTTACAAATGTTTTCTCGCCGAATCGGGTGAGGATGCGTTGCGATTGCTTGCGGAAAGGGATGTCGATCTTGTGCTTCTCGATATCATGCTTCCCGGGATAGACGGTTTCGAGGTTTGTCGTAAAGTACGGCAACATCAGCTTCACAGGGACCTTCCTATCGTCATGCTGACGGCAAAGGGAGAGGAAATAGACAAGGTGCTGGGTTTTGAGCTTGGCATTGATGACTATGTCGTAAAGCCGTTCAGTCCCCGTGAGTTGAACCTGAGGATTCGCGCTATCCTGAAGCGTGACCGGAGAGGGAAGCAGGATATCAGGGAGGTTATGAAATGCGATGGTCTGGAAGTTGATATTGGCCGGCACAGCGTGAAGCTTAACGGCAGGGAAGTGACTCTTACACTGATGGAATTCAAGCTCCTTGCAGTGCTTCTGAAACGCAGGGGACAGGCCCAGTCACGTGAGACGCTGCTCAGCGATGTGTGGGATGTCGATAAAACCATTAACACCCGTACCATAGATACCCATATTACCAGGCTGAGAGAGAAGCTTGGTGAAACCGGCAAGCTCATAAAAACCGTAAGGGGGCTTGGCTACAAGCTTGAGGATAGCGGAGAAAGCGGTGAAGAAAACTAGCGTTTCGTTTCGGCTTGGGCTGGTTTTCGGGATAATCATTTTTTTTACGGTTGCGATCAGCTATGTTTATCTTGGCGGCCAGCTTCGGCCGCTTTTCTATGATGGTTTGAAAAATCGGCTGTACAAAGAGTTGCAGCTTAACCGTCAGCTTCTTGAAAGCCAGCCGCTTCAGTGGGAAGATATCAGGGCTTCTGACCGGTGGGCGGATGATGTGGGAGCTGCCCTTGAGTTACGTGTGACTCTCATTTCTCTGAACGGAAATGTTATCGGCGACTCCTATATTTCCGCAGACCGCCTGCCTTTCATGGAGAATCATATGCAGCGTCCAGAAGTGCAGCAAGCGCTGGTTGAAGGTTTTGGTGAGAGTTCCCGCTTCAGCGAGACTGTCAGGGAGCACATGCTTTATATCGCTGTACCGCTTGGTGTGGAGAAACCTTTTGCCGTTCTCCGCTTTGCCAAACCCCTGAGCGATATCCAGATGCTTGAAGCCGAACTTCGCAGAGGCATTGAAGGCGCGTTGTTTTGGTCGTTGTTTCTTTCTTTGATTTTCGGAGCCATGACCGCTGTTTTTTTTTCAAGGCCTTTGCGCCGTATTGCGGAGGCAGCCGAAAATTTTGTGCATGGTGAATACTCGCTCAAGCTACGCATAAAACGGGATGATGAGATAGGCCAGCTGGCGCGGGCTTTTAACTTCATGTCGGACGAAATGAAACGCATGAGCCAGCAGGAGGAATGGTTCAAAGCGGTTTTTTCAAGTATTCGCGAGGCGATTATCGTTACTGATTCAAACGGGGTCGTTATGCTTGGAAATCCGGCTGCCTGCAGACTTTTCAATCTTGATTGCGGTGAGATGATAAAGACGGGTGTCGGGCGCAAGGTCACCGATACACGGCTCCTCGATCTGTTTGAGCGGGTGAATGTTCCGGGTTCGCCGGTCGTGAAGGAGGAGATTACTGTCATGACTGACCGCGGCCAGAGGGTTCTTCAGGTAAGCGCGATGCCTGTTATCAAAGGTCAATACTCCGAAGGAACCGTTTTTGTGCTGAACGACATCACGAAGCTTCGCAACCTGGAGCGGATGCGGAGGGATTTTGTTTCAAGTGTTTCCCATGAGCTTCGCACCCCCCTTACCAGCATCAAAGGGTATACCGAAACCCTGCTTGAAGGGGCAATGCATGATCCTGAAAACGCGAAACATTTTCTGCAGATAATCCTTCAGGAAAGCGAGCAGCTTACCGCACTTATCAATGATGTGCTGGACCTTTCAAGAATTGAGTCAGGAAGGATAAATTACAAGTTCAAACCGGTAAGTTTGGGTGATCTTGTTGGGAAAACAGTGGAATTGTTCAGCCGGGCTATTGAGAAAAAGAATATAACGTTGCAGTTGCAAATTCCTCAAGGTCTTCCGTATGTTTATGCCGACAGGGATTACCTTGAGCTTGTAATCCGGAACCTTGTGGATAACGCCATAAAGTATGTGCCTGAAGAGAACGGGCGGATCAGGATCAGCGCCTCGATGGCCGATGATATGGTAAAGGTTGATGTTGAGGATAACGGTATCGGCATACCCCAGAAAGATCTTGGCAGGATATTCGAACGTTTTTACCGTGTCGACAAGGCAAGGGCAAGAGCTGTCAGTGGAACCGGGCTTGGCTTGTCTATTGTCAAGCACATTGTCCTTGCTCACAGGGGTAAGGTTGAGGTTCGTTCCAGGCTGAATCTCGGCTCGTTATTCAGTGTTACCATTCCTGCGGTGTCAGAACAAAACAAACGGAGTTGAAAACCTTGATACCCAGGTAGTATTTGTCAATTGCTTAACGCAGTATAAAAACAAACAGCAGAGCATGATAGAATCGGCACTTTCCTACTTGCAGACTCACGGGCTCAATGAAACAGAAGCAAAGATTGCGCTGACGGCGGTTATGGTCCTGTTCAGCGTAGTTCTTGTTGTCGTGGCGGAGGTGCTGAGCAAAAAGATTTTGCTGAGGATGGTGGTTTCATTGGCGGCAAAAACAAGGACGCAATATGATGATCTGCTTGTAAAGCATAAGGTGTTCAACTGGCTTGCCCAGATGATCCCCCCCCTTTTGCTGTACAATCTTGTGGTTCCTGTACTCCGGTTTTATCCTGAAAGCATTCGGGTTGTTCAGTCCATTGCGCTGCTCTACCTGACAGTCATTCTTGTTCTGGTTGTTCTCAGTGCGCTCGATGCCCTTCTGGAGTATTACAACCAGAGCGCGTTTTCCAAGAAGCTGCCTCTGAAAAGTTTTATTCAGGTTATAAAGACCGTTGTGGTTTCAATCGGAGCGGTGATCGTCATTTCCAAGCTGATCGGACAGTCACCTGTGGTCTTTTTTAGTGGACTTGGGGCTTTTACCGCAGTTATCATCCTGGTTTTCAAAGATTCCATTCTTGGTCTTGTTGCAGGCATTCAGCTCACCACGAACAACCTGGTCAAGGTTGGTGACTGGATCGAGATGCCCACTTACAATGTCGATGGTGATGTTATCGATATTTCACTCGTGACGGTATCAGTGCAGAACTGGGATAAGACCATCAGTACCATTCCTGCTTACGCGCTTATTTCAGAAGGCTTCAAAAACTGGAGAGGAATGAGCGAGTCGGGGGGGCGCAGGATCAAGCGGTCTGTCAATATTGACATGAACAGTGTTCATTTTTGCGATGAAGCGATGCTCGATAAATTCAGCAAAGTACAACTGTTACAGGATTATCTTCGGGTGAAAAACCTTGAAATAAACGAGTACAATAAACGTCATGGTATCGATCCATCTTCCCCGGTTAACGGGCGCAGGCTTACAAATTTTGGTACTTTCAGGGCATATCTTGTTGCCTATCTTCGCAATCATCCGAAGATAAATCCTGATATGACCTTTCTTATACGTCATCTTCAGCCAACCGAAAACGGTATTCCCGTACAGGTTTACGTTTTCAGCAACGACCAGGTCTGGGCAAATTACGAGGAGATACAGGCGGACATCATGGATCATGTGCTGGCGATCCTGCCGTTTTTCGGCCTCAGAGTTTTCCAGGCTCCAGCAGGTGCTGATATTGCCGGTGCCGGGCAAGCGTTACAAGAAGGCCTTTCAGAAAGCATGAAACAGGAATTGGAAAGCAAAATGTCGGGAAGCAGGAAGGAAGTAAATCAGTAAGCAGTCTCCGGCCAAACCGAAGCACCGATCAGTGAAGCAATCAGGGTGCGCAACAAATTAAAGGCACCTCTATTTATTTATTCCGCGCTTCAATTGCTTCGTTGCGCGGTGCTCGAAATCCTCATGTACTCTGTGTACACTTCGGTTTCTGCGCTCCGTTCGCCTTGCACTTGAAACGCTCATGACAATTAATAGAGGTACCCTTTAGATGTCAAAAAGGGTATTCTTTATCGTGACTTCTTGCATCTTCAATGATTGTGCGGTGTAAAGGTATGTTGATCTGCGGGATACTTTCGAATGGGAAAAAGCCGGCCTCGAGCAGCTCGTGGTTGATCTTCAGGGCTCCTGCCATGATGACGACTTTATATGCGATAACCAGCAGGGAACCGTACATTTCGGATTTTCGGTGGTAGGCGCCGATAAGCCGGTCGATCTTTCCGCTCAATGAAGTTTCTTCCAACAGCTCGCGCAGGCAGCCTTCTTGCGGGGTTTCTCCGGATTCCAAAAACCCTCCCGGCAAAGCCCATTCATTATAGGCAGGATGGTGGCCCCTTCTTACAACGAGCAGCTCTCCAGCTGGGTTTACCGTGTAAGCGACAGTAACCGGCAAAGGATTTTCGTAATGCACCCACGAACATGAGGGACATGCTTTCCTTGTTTGGTTTTCTATTTCGGCGGTTGCCAGCGGGGTACCGCATACAGGGCAATATCTGTAAATGTGCATAGTTTATCTTGTCTGGATAGCCAATCGTTTCCCACTGACTTTTCTTTCAGTGTTCGCCGTCGGTATCGGAATCGGGAATCGAAACATTCCGCAAAACGCCCAGTCTGACCCCGATCTCCGATTATTCTTCCCTCTAACACCTAACACCTAACACCTAACACCTAACACCTAACACCTAACACCTAACACCTAACACCTAACACCTTCCCCCTCGTTACTACTCTTTTGCCAACTGCCAACTGAAGACTGCCGACTGATTCCCTTTTCGTCACTGTTATGGGGTGCTCAGGCAAAGAAACTTTTTGTCGGCATAATTAATTCATATCAAGAATTCATATCAAGCAGTAAAACGTTGGTTTGTTTATCGACCGCTTCTTTCGACCGTTGTAACGTGGGCCTCGAGCACCGGCCAGTGAAGTCATCAGGGCGCGCGGGAATGAGGTACCGTGAAAAATATTATTTCTATGGCACTACTTCAACAGGGCTTGAAGGCTCCGCTTTTCGAGGCATCTGATCAGGAAGGACAAACCGTCGCACTCAAGGATTACATCGGTAAAAAAGTTATCCTTTACTTCTACCCGAAGGATGACACGCCGGGGTGTAGCAAAGAGGCTTGCGCATTTCGGGATAATTTCCCTAAATTCAAGGAGATAGGTGTAGAAGTGCTTGGCGTGAGCATAGACAGTGAAAAGCGTCATAAGAAGTTTGTCGAGAAGTATGAACTTCCTTTTAAGCTTGTTGCCGACGAAGAGAAAAAAATCGTAAAGGATTACGGTGTATGGGGGCTGAAAAAATTTATGGGCCGGGAATATATGGGGACAAACAGAATCACTTATCTTATAGATGAGGATGGAACGATAGAACATGTCTGGACGAAAGTGAAACCTGCGGAACACGCAGCGGAACTGCTTGAATATCTGGAACATACCAAGTAAAGCATGGTAAACGAATTTGATCAACTTACGGTGGGGGGGCTTATCATGGCATCGGCAATAATGCTTGAATCAAATTTCAAGCGAACTGTGTTGCTGATGTGTGAGCATAATGAGCAGGGCTCTCTCGGATTTATTCTCAACCGTCCGATGGAAATAAGGGTAAGCGAGGCAATCACGGGTTTTGATGATGTCGATGTTCCTCTGCATATGGGTGGGCCGGTGCAGGTTGATACCGTGCATTATCTGCATACCAAAGGGGATGTGATTGATGGTGCTCACGAGGTTTTTCCCGGCGTATTTTGGGGAGGTGACAAGGGGCAACTCAGCTACCTGATAGCTTCAGGTGTGGTCTCCCCTTCGGAAGTCCGTTTTTATCTTGGTTACGCAGGGTGGGCTTCAGGTCAGCTTGAGGTTGAGTTCGAGGAGGGGTCGTGGTACACGACAGGCGCTTCGAGAGAGGTTATTTTCAGCGGCGAGTATGAGCGCATGTGGGCCAGAACTGTGCGTTCAAAGGGGGGCGGGTACTACTACGCTGCCAATTCCCCTGAGCTTCCGGGAATGAACTGAAGGATTATCCTCCAAAGATGACGAGGAGGACAATAATCACCACATAAGAAATTATCCCCCAGAGAAAAACGCGGGTGGCTTTCAGCTTTTTTTTAAGCATGGAACTTTATCGGCTTTTTTTCATGTTGTTATTCTGCTGCTAAATTTATGTATATATAAGGGCACCTCAAAAAGTCTATTTTCGGAGACTCCCGCAGATTGCGTAAAGCAGAGGTGTACCTTTTGTTCTTTGATTTTGGGGATGACAGGCTTTTGACAGGACAGGTGTGCGATCCAGTTGCACTCCGAGTTTCAGCATGGATGGACTCGTTAAAGAAGTCTATGCGACAATTAGATGCAGACGATCATTCGTATGCAATGGCTGCCTGATTAGCAAAAGTTAATTTGATCAGCCATCGTTCGGTGATGGAGGCGCTTATTCTGAAGTCATCGAATGGCATAACCAGCGCTTGAGCCATAGCTCGCGCAAGTAAGCTTCATCCGTTTGTTTTCCGGAAAAGCGGGTGAATAAGGTTCCGGAATAGTGTCCCGAACTTTGTCGGTAGAGTCGCGGGACATGAATCTTTAAACACCGAAGATGAGTGTGGTAGCTGTTTCAAGCAATGTTCTGGACGCGGGTTCGATTCCCGCCATCTCCACTCTTACGATTTCCGAAACAATCCTAAAATGTCCCAAAACCCCTGTAAAATCAGGGGTTTTTGCTTTTCTGTTATCTCTTGTAGTCCAGAGGTATTTTTTAAAATCTACCCATTTTAGGTGCATTTCATGGTAGTTTTGGTGTTAAAACCGCTTCTCGGGTTTGAAAATATACCAAAAACGTTACCAAGAATATACCTATGCCGCGCAAGATTGTTCCGCTAACCGACACACAAATAAGGAGTTACAAGGCAGGTGACAAACCGAAAACCCTGTTTGACGGGGACGGCTTATTCCTGTACTTACCGCCAAAAAAATATACCAAAGACGGTACGCCGCTGCCTGATTCGAAGTTGTGGAGGTTCAAATATACCTATGAGGGCAGGGCTCGGATAATGTCATTCGGGGCGTATCCGGGGGTTGGCCTTGCGAAGGCTCGCGAGAAACACAAGGAGGCGAAAACCCTGCTTGCCGGCGACATCGATCCGCAAGCGGAAAAAAAGAGGCGCAAGGCCGCCGTTGTTCGTGAGCGGGAGAGGCAGGAGAACACTTTCGGGAAGGTCGCTATGCAATGGTACGCTATTGCACAGACGGAATGGACGCACGGCCATGCAAGGACGGTTCTTTCGAGGCTCCAGAGAGATATCCTGCCTCTGCTCGGCAGCAAGCAGATTTCCGAAGTCACGACACGGGACGTACTGGACGCGCTGCGGCTGGTAGAGGCCCGCAAAGCTTTTGAGACTGCTCACCGCATCAAGACGATCATCGGGCAGGTTTTCACCTTTGCCCTTATCTCCGATATTCCGGGAGTGAACAGTAACCTGTAGGTTCCGCCAAACCTCGAACACAAATTCCGCACAACTTCGAACAGTCATTCCGGAAAAGCTCGAACAGTCTTTCCGCAGAACTTCGAACATTTTT
>JANQGE010000042.1 GCA_028277485.1 Chlorobium sp. | reverse complement strand
CAATGCGATCTACAATCATTTCGGCGAAATCTACTTCGATCCGGCCAATACCCGCTCGCAGGAAAACTACGGTCTTCTGTCCGCCAAGATCGGTTATGAGACCGAGCATCTCGACGTCTATCTTTACGGAAGGAATCTTTTCGACGAGAAGTATGCCACCCGGGCTTTCGAGGTGAGCGACACCTGGTACGGCCGTGCGGGAGAGCCGCAGACTTTCGGTGTGATGGTGACAGGGCGGTTGTAGCCAATAAATAGAGGTGCCCATGAATGTAAAGAGGAACCGGCATGAGTACAGGGACACACAGTAAGGAGCTTCCACAGGCAGCAAAACCATCAGGACTCAAAGGTATGGTGTTGGCGTACTTGATGAGATGGGTGCATAGAGGTGAGTACAATGCTGCGGCCGAAGCTCTTCAGCTTGGACGAAATGACCGTTTTCTTGAAATCGGGTGCGGTTCGGGCTTCTTTTTGTGGAAGTACGCTGCCGGGACAGCAAGAAGCACGGGTCTGGACCATTCGGCCGATATGGTGGCGATGGCCGGGCGCCGGAATCACCGGCGGGTGCAATCCGGTACAACAGAGTTCCGGCAGGGTGATGCCTCGTCTTTGCCGTGGCTGGACGGCTCATTCACCGCGGCGGCGGCAATTGCCACCTTCATGTTCTGGCCGGATCCTTCCAATGCTTTGAAGGAGGTCCACCGCGTCCTTCAGCAGGACGGGCGGTTGGTGATCAGCCTGGGCTGGAACGCGGACGATGGCATGGATCACACCGGCCATGCACAAAAGTACGGAATCAAACTCTATTCGGGAGAGGAACTGAGGGCTATGCTCGAAAGTGCCGGATTTTCACATGCGGCGATTACCTACACAAGATCATTCATGACGCCGAGGCTGATGATCTGCAAGGCGGTGAAGTGACTCACAGAGCCCTTGCTGTGACGAAGCTCACGGAGGTGTTTGGCAGGTAGTCTATGGGGGGAATTCCTTCGCAACGGGGTTGCCATGTCAACAATCAAGGAATGCATTATCATGGTAGAGAAAAAAGAGCAGCTCGACGCCAAAGATTTGATAACGATCGGTGTTTTTTCCGCGATTGTCGTGGTTCTGATCTTTGTCGGGGGAGTATTTTTTGCGATCAATCCTGTCCTGACATTCTGGACACCCGTCGGGTGCGCCCTGCTGCCGGGGCCGGTGTTCCTGCTGCTTGTTGCAAAGGTGAGAAAGAAGGGGGTGATTACGATCTGCGGGTTGGTCGTCGGATTGGTAACGTTTTTTACCGGAATGTTTTGGGGCATCGCTGTCAGCTATGTTGTGCTGAGCGCTGTCGGAGATGTGATTGCAAAGAGTGGCGAGTACAGAAGTTTCGCCCGGAATGCAGTTGCGTACATTCTTTTTTCCCTGAGCTTTTGCACGTCCTTCATCGTTTTTTTCATGAATCGCTCTTACTGGTTGTCCTCCATGATGGAATATGGTGTTGACGAGGCATACTTTGAGACAATGGTCGCTGCAGCGAGAGAGTGGATTCTGCCTACAATGATCGTCGGGACAGTCCTGAGTGCTCTTTTGAGCGCTCTTGTCGGCAAGAGGCTGTTACACAAGCAGTTCGAGAAGGCGGGTATCGTATCCTGGAACGGTGCTCCCAGATGATGGGTATATGGCTGTTGCGTTAGATCCAAGGACAAAAATCTTTTTTCTGCTTATCGGCAATCTCTTCATTGTTTTTGCTCCAACGCAGACTGTCGAAGCCGGTTTCGTGATGTTTTTCCTGCTGGTCGCTGTTGTGCTCGGCGCAGCGTTGCCGGTGCTGAAAATGGTTGGCGTCTATCTGCTGCTCTTGTTCCTGCAAGCTGTCTCCGCCGTTTGGGTCGGGATGTGGTGGGGGCTGATGCTGTCCACCTTTTCCCAGTTCATGACCATGGTGTTGCCTTACGTGCTGCTTGCCGTGATACTGGTCTCCACCACAAAGGTGAGCGAGTTCATGGAGGCGCTTTACAAATTGCGCGTATCGAAAAAAATCGTCATTCCCCTTGCAGTGATGATTCGGTATGTGCCGGTTGTGTCCGAGGATTTCACGATGATCAAGGACGCCATGAGAATGAGAGGGATCAACCCCTCTTTTTTGGGTTTTGTAAGGCGCCCGCTGGAAACCATCGAGTGCCTGTACGTGCCGATGCTCATGAGTGCTGCAAAGGTTGTCGATGAGTTGTCCGCCGCCGCGGTTACGAGAGGGATTGAAAACAAGGCAAGAAGGACATGCGTCGTACCCATGAGGTTTGGCGCGGTGGACTACGCCTTTGTTATCTTTCTTGTTGCCATTCTCATCGTTGAAATAGCTTTGAACGGGTACTTTGTATCATGAGTCGTTATGCGTAGCCATGCCGGTGTGTTCGGCGTCCGTGGTCCCGGGTTTATGGTTTACAGATAATGCCGGTCAGGTGACAATAGGGTCACGATGACTGGAAAGGAGGGTGCGCTGTTGTTGAGATACGATGATGTTTCATTTACATACAGTGGAGCGGACGGGCCGTCGGTAAAAGACATCGACCTGTCGATCGCCGAGGGCAGGTGTGTTCTGCTTTGTGGAAGAAGCGGGTGCGGTAAGACATCGCTGCTCAGGATCTGCAACGGCCTGATTCCGAACTTTTACTACGGTCGCGTCACGGGGAATGTCCTGTATCGTGACAAAAGCATGCTCGGCATGTCGATATCGGATATTGTGAGTATTGCCGGCACCGTCTTCCAGGATCCTAAAACACAGTTCTTTACCACGGATACCACGAGCGAGGTGGCCTTCGGGGTAGAAAACCTGGCGGTGGCAGAAAAGGAGCTGGGCCGGATAGTCGATGGCGCTTTCAAGGCGATGAAGATGGAGGCGTTGAAGAACAGGAGCGTGTTTGCCCTTTCGGGTGGCGAGAAACAGAAAGTTGCCATAGCATCGATCTACGCAATGAATCCGGCTGTCTACCTGTTGGACGAGCCGTCGTCGAACCTCGATCACGACACGATCGGCGAGCTGGCACGGATCATCGGCTTGTTGAAGTCGGAAGGCAAGACCGTGATTGTCGCTGAGCATAGGTTGTATTATCTGAAGGATATCGTCGACGAGATTTACTATCTGGACGATGGACGCATTACCCGGCGTTTCACGAAGGAGGAGTTTCTGGCGATGCGGGCCGGGGAGCGGCGGTCGCTGGGGCTCAGAACCATGAATCTGCGTGAGGAGAGCCCTGAGGCGGATCAGGGAGAGGACGGAGAGGAGTGTCTGAGGTTGGAGAACGTAGCGGTTTTTTATGGTAAACGACCGGTGCTTGAGAGGGTCGATCTGCTGACGAAAAAAGGGGAATGTATCGGGATCGTGGGGAGGAACGGTATTGGAAAGTCGCTTTTCGTCAGGGCGTTGACAGGCCTTCACGGTGATTGCAGGGGAAAATTCATGCTATACGGCAGAAGCGCGGGGCGCAAGGAGCGGTTGAAACACGCCTATCTTGTTATGCAGAACGTCGGTTATCAGCTGTTTGCCGACAGTGTAGAAGAGGAGTGCCGCTTCGGCTTGGAAGGGGCGAGTGAAGAGGAGGTCGCTGACGTGCTGAGGCGGTTGGATCTGTATAAGTACAGGAAAAGGCACCCCAACACCTTGTCCGGCGGACAGAAGCAGCGGTTGGCTGTGGCTGTCAGCGATGTTAGCAGGAAAGATATCCTGGTCTTTGATGAGCCCACCTCGGGGCAGGATTATGAAAGCATGCTTCGGGTGTCGGATGTGATCGGTAAGCTGCGAAGGGAGGGAAAGTTGGTCCTGGTCGTGACCCATGATTACGAGTTCATCTGTAAGACCTGCACAAGGATCGTTCACATCGACGATGGGATGGTGAAGGATGACTTTGCATTGGGCGGAGGGGCTGTTGGACAACGGAAGCTGCAGGCCCTTTTTTAGCCTGAATAATTCATGGGAGTCCAATTTTAAAGTGACAAGTGACCGGTGACGAGTGACGACGCCTGACAAAGTCAGGCTTAGTGACGAGTTAAGAGTAATGGCACGGCAGCCTTTGAGGTATTTTTCTGGTCATGCTTGTCACTAAGCTCGGCGAAGCCGAAGCGCTGTCACTTGTCACTACTCTTTTGCCAACTGCAGACTGCCAACTTCCCCTCTCGTCACTTGTTACTTGTTATTTGTCACTACTTTTCCGACCCCGATTTCCGACTCAAGAACTGCTATCATTCATTTCGGGCTCATATTCAGTTGCACCCTCCTGAATCGTGCATCCTTTTCCCCAATTTCTTTGGCACCGCTATAATACGCTGTCAAAAAAAACAGACCCTCTGTTCATTATTTTTCTTTCTGGGTTCGCCGTCGGTATCGGAATCGGTATCGAAACATTCCGCAAAACGCCCATTTCGACCCCGAAACCCGATACCGACC
>JANQGE010000091.1 GCA_028277485.1 Chlorobium sp. | reverse complement strand
ATGAGCGAGCAAAGTGTAAGGCGGACGGAGCGGAGAAACCGGAATGTACACGGAGTACATGAGGATTTCGAGCACCGACCAACACAGCAATTTGGGCGCGCAATAAGTTTTTAGAGGTGCCCTAAAGCAGAAGCCTCTCAGCTGACTCTATCCAGCCTCGTCAACCACCCGCACAAGGAGATTATCGAGCGGTTGAGAGGAATTCCAGTTATACCGTAACAACATTTAACGAAACATCCACAATGGCTCCGGATAACAGAAAACTGCAAAAACTCCACTCTGAACAGGAACACATAAAAAAAGAATCGGAAACACACTTCAAAAAACAACTGGAATTCGAGCATTTCATCGCCAACATTTCCAACAAACTCATCAACGTCACCATTAAGCAGCTCAATCCGGTTATCGATGATATCCTGATGATTATCGGCAAATACGTGCAGGCCGACCGGAGCTACATTTTTCAGTTTTATGACAACAACAACCTGATGGACAACACCCACGAGTGGTGCGCCGAAGGAATCAAGCCGGAAATAGCAACCCTCAAAGGACTGCCAACCAGTATCTTTCCGTGGTGGATGGAAAAAGTCAGAAAAAACAAAATCATTCACATTCCCGAAGTTTCAAAGCTCCCGCCCGAAGCTGCCGCTGAAAAGGAGATCCTCGAACGCCAGAATATCAAATCTCTTATTGTCATACCCCTGATCTCGGATACCAAACTATTCGGCTGCATCGGGTTCGATGCCGTCAGGCAGCATCGACACTGGCATCCGGAAACCATTGCCGTCCTTCAGCTTGCCGGTGGGATTATCGCCAATACCATGATGCGCAAACAGGCTGAACAGCTTCTCGAAGCTGAACTCGATCTGGCCTTGAAACTCAGCGCTTCGCCGTCTCTTGAGGAAACGCTTCACCTCTGCCTGGAAACAGCCATTTCGATTTCAGATATGGACTGCGGCGGCATCTATCTCGTCGAGCCATCAGATAAAAGCCTTTTGCTCTCCGCCCATCAAGGACTTCCTAAAACCTTTCTCAACCATTCCAGATCATATGCTCCAGGCAGCTTCCACCAGCAACTCGTCATGAAAGGCAATCCATTATACAGCCGGTTCAGCAGCATTAAAGGCCTGAATATCGAACATGCCAGGAAGGAAGGGCTCAATGCCATAGCCATCTTGCCGGTTCAGTACAAAGGAGATGTGGTTGCCTGCCTCAATGTTGCATCTCACCGGTTGGAACACGTTCCGGAATTCGCCAAAAAAGCATTGGAAACCATTGCTTCCCATATCGGGGCCACAATCATACAAGCCCGTCATGAGAAAGAAATTGCGGAAACCAAAAGAAACCTGGAAACCCTTTTCAACACTATTGATGACTATCTCTTTATTGTCGATGCCGACGGCGGGGTTATCTTCACCAACGAAACTGCCCGGCGCAATCTTCATTACTCCGTAGAGGAAATATCCAAAAAACGTGTGCTTGATCTTCACCCGGCCGAAGAGCATGAAACAGCCGCCAGGAATATTGCCGACCTGCTGGCCGGCACCCGGAATATTTGCCCGGTGCCCCTGCAAACCAAGGAAGGCAGGCTTATACCCGTCGAAACGAAAGTTACCAGGGGGATATGGAACAACAAGCCTGTCCTGTTCGGCCTCAGCCGGAACATTACAGACAATCTCAAGGCCGAAAAAGCATTGCGGGACAGCGAAAAACGGTTTCGCGAACTTACAGAACAGCTGCCGCAGCCGGTCTTTGAATGTGATCTTGAAACCAGGATCACCTATGCAAACAGAACCACTTTTCAACTGTTCGACTATACACCGGAAGACCTGGGAAAAAACATTACAGTATTTGATCTGATCATCCCTGAAAATCGCCAGCTCTTGCACAACTGCCGGGAAAAGCTGCTTGCCGGCAGTCACCTTGAAATCCAGGAATTCACAGCTCTCACCGGAAAACGAAAAACCTTCCCGGCCGTTTTGTACTCAACCACTATCGCTGTTGATGAAAGCACCGTTGGTTTCAGGGGGGTGGTTTTCGACCTTACCAAACACAAGGAAATCGAGGATGCTCTCCGGGAAAACGAGCTAAAAAAACGCGTTTTGCAGAAATACGAAAACCTGCTGCACAATATTCCCGGCATCGTGTATACCACTGACCAAAAAGGACAGATTGATTTTCTTCTCTCTCCGAAAGTCCTGTCAATCACCGAATACAGCGCAGAGGAAATCCAGGCACTGCCCAAAGGTTGGCTCTCCCTTATCCATCCCGATGACCGAAAAGACTATTTAGATGCATGCAGGACCATTTGTCATCATCCTGAACCGCTTATTCTGAACTATAGAATTCGGACCAAAACCGGAAAAGAAAAATGGATCGAGGACAGAAAAGCTCCTCTTATTTGTCATGAAAGTCTCTGTATCGGCACGGATGGCATCATTTTCGACGTAACCAAGCAAACTATTGCCGAATCGGAAAAACACAAGTTGGAAATCCAGCTGCGTCAGGCACAGAGACTCGAAACCATCGGGACACTTGCAGGCGGAATTGCTCACGATTTCAACAATATCCTCACCCCCATCATGGGCTATGCCGAACTGCTGGAAAAACTGCTGCCTTCCGGGGAATCCACAGCAGACTATGCTCATGAAATCCGGCAAGCTGCCGAAAGAGCAAAGACGCTGGTTGAGCAGATTCTCACGTTCAGTCAAACGGATGAGTCCTGCCGGTCGCCGGTAAACCTCGCTACGATCGTAACCAAATCCCTCAAATTGCTATGCCCTTCCATTCCGCCGGCTGTAACCATTGTAACCGACATCGACAACAATACCGGTAACATCCTGGCCGATGCCTCTCAAATGCACCAGGCAGTCTTCAGTCTCTACACCAATGCCTGCCAGGCAATGGAAAAAAAAGGCGGTAAACTGACCATCCGGCTGCGTTCGCTGCACCCTGACCCCTTACTCCTCAAATCACTCCCCGCTCTGCAGGATCAGCCATATCTGCTCCTGACCATAAACGATACCGGCTCGGGCATGGACAGCAAAACCATGGAAAGGATTTTCGAACCTTTTTTCACAACGAAACCCGTCAACAAAGGAACCGGTCTCGGGCTTTCTGTCGTGCACGGCATCATTACACAGCACAAAGGAGTTATTACTGCCGCAAGTGAATCCGGCAAAGGCTCCACCTTTAACATCTATCTGCCGCTTATCGACAAGCAGAAGCCGCCTGAAAACACCAATCAACCGGAAGAAACCAAAACCAGGGAAAACGGCTGCGATTACGGACATCATCATGGTGAAACAGGCAAAAGTTGAAAAAACCAGAAAGCAGCCCTTGCCTGCTCCCAACTGGTTCCCTCTCGTTACTGCGTGCCAACGCCTCGCCGTCGGTATCGGGAATCGATCTTTTCTTTTCCTTGTCCCTTTTGCCAACTGCCAACCGCCAACTTTCCCCTTTTTGACTTTTTCCTTTTGAATTTTGACTTGTCACTATTCTTTCTCCCGCCTAACACTTAGCACATAGCACCTAACACCTCCCCCCTTTGCCAACTGCCAACTGAAGACTGCCTACTAATTCCCCCTTGTCACCTCGTCACTGCTTTTTCGACCCCGAAACCCAATACCGACCCCGATCTCCGACTCAAGGGTCGTTGTCATTTACTTCGGACCATATTCGGCCGCATCCTCCCGAATTAAAGGCATTTCTATTAAGGGCACCTCGATTAATTGTCGTGAGCGATTCATGTGCAAGACATGTAAAAAAAAGCCGTTTCATGCTAGCACATGAAACGGCTCATACGCGGATGTCCCCTAAGCATCCACGCTATCTCTCACAGGCGTGAGAAATTGCAGTCCTACATACATAAAGGGAAGAACCCTCTTCTTACTTTATATTAAGAATAACCCCCAAAAGCAAGCAGCGGCAAAAAAACAATACACAACAAGTAAAAAACACACAATTTCAACAAACATATTATATTAATACAGTAACTGCCCAATAGCTCTCCTCATTTCTTCATTTTACAAGTACCTAAACCGAGTGTTTCACATTGTGCAGCATTTTAAACCAGAGTGAACTTCGATTAATTAATTTTTGACATATAACTTTTCCGGTATAATCAATATGGATGATAAAATTAAAAAAAACCGGTTATAGAGATGATTAGGCAATTTTGTAAACCCTGAATCATCATGAGGTTGGGAAAAATCTCTGAAAACCTGTAAGTTTTTTCACACTGGTTAAAACAATTCAGAAAACTATTGAAAAACACAACCCAACCCGTAATTATATGAAAATCCTGGTCATTGATGATGATCAAGCTACCCTGAAGTTTATCAGAGAAATTCTGAAACATGGCGGGTTCAACGTCCTTACGGCAGACAATGGCCGTACTGCCTTTGAGCAGCTCGCCAATAATACGGATGTTACGGTTGTGATTGCAGATATCATTATGCCAGAACAGGAAGGCATTGAAATCATCCGACAAATCAAGTCTGAGCATCCCCATATTAAAATTGTCGCGATCTCCGGTGGTGGAAAAATGAGCCCGGAAAGCTATCTTCAGCTCGCCCATGCGATGGGAGCCGATGCCACCTTGAAAAAACCGTTCGGGCATAAAGAATTGCTTAATACTCTGCGGTATCTTTAGGGCACCTCTATTAATGTGTTGCCCGCCCTGATTACTTCGTTCGGCGGATAGAAGAGGGTTTGCTCCTCGTACTCGAGGCACCCTTAAATGGCAAGAATTCATTACATCAATCGACCCAGCGGCCCCAAATCCAGATTCAAGTCCTCATTTTTCAGGCCAAAGAAATCCTTGAGTTCAGCCATTTTCTCTTCGAGCTGAAGCAATGACTCTCCCAGTCTCTCAACTTCTTCATCGGTCAGCGATCCACCCTCCATCCTCCTCATGGCTTGCTTCTCCATAAGTTTTCGAATGAGCTCAATAAGCGTGAGCACCAACTTGGCTAAGCCATGTTCAACATTTTCAGGGTTCACGTCAATATGCCTCGGTAACGTTTGGCCCACATTCGATAACTCTTCGGCAAAAGCGTCAACGACATCTGAACCAACCAGTACTTTGTTGCTCTTTTCCATAGTCAGGTTTTGATTTTCAGGGCCCTCTATTTAGGGCACCTCTAAAAACTTATTGCGCGCCCAAATTGCTGCGTTGGCCGGTGCTCGAAATCCTCATGTACTTCCGTGTACATTCCGGTTTCTCCGCTCCGTCCGCCTTACACTTTGCTCGCTCATGACAATTAATAGAGGTGCGCCCTCAGTCTCCGGCTGCAAAATTATACGGCGGCCACGGCCCGGTCAGCAAAAACTTCAGTTCAGGATACGTTCCCTGTAACGCCTCAACTTTCGAGCAAAAAAAACTTTCCGTCTTTTTTTCCACCAGGTAGTTCCCACTAAAAACCACATGACCGCTTATTTCCGCATTCTTCACATTCATACTGCTGAGCTTTTTTAATTCTTCATGAATGATATCGACCGCCCTTTGGGCTACCTGTTTCCGCCCCTCGCCCGCTTGATAGTCATGGAATTTTTGCAGCAAATACTCTTTTCCGTCTTTCCATTGTTTCTTATCATTTGCATTGTGTTTCCAAACGCTTTTTTCCGACAGTATCTTAAGGCCAAACTCCTGCTTGCCTCTTAATTCTTCCAGCTTTTTTCTATAAACGGAGTACTGTTGCTGTAATATCTGTAATACAGCTTTCTCATTCCGCAAAAACGTTCCGAACCTGCAAGGGAGCAGCGTAAACTTTTCATTGAGAACTTCAACAGTCGTCCCATATGCAATAGCTGCTTGTTGATCAAACGTTAACCTCTCCTTACAGGCAGTTTCAACAATAGCAGCGATGTCCCTGTAAATAACAGGATATAAGGGCGGCATGTTTAACTTCATTGCAGAATAGTCTACAATTGCATACATGCAAGTCAGCATCCGCTCGTCAGGCATCTTCCTGCTCTCCAATTACCCCTGCGGCCTTTTTTTTGTGCTGCTCCATTGTTTCAACCGAGCAAAGAAGGAGTTTCACCCCCAAGTAAAGCAAATCAATATTGGCAACAGAAATGGTAATATCTCCGGCAATAACCACCCCTTTATTGAGCACCCTGTCCAACAGTTCAAGAACCGTGACGTTTTGTGAAGCATCAATTTCATTCATGGCTGGTAAATATCAGCAAAGTTATAGGGGGGCCACGGCCCGGTACATTCCAGGTTAATCATCGCTGCGTTCAACGTCCCCCGTTTTTTTTCGATTTCATGCAAAAAAGGCTCCGTTTCGTCTCTGGCAACCAAAAAAGCCGCTTTCAATCCTATTTCACCGCCCCCAACAGTTATACCGCCTTGCATAGTGTTTTTGTACGAATAAGGAATCAGCCCGTGAATGCATTCCTGAACGTGCTCGTTAAAAAAAGAATGGACGGTGCTTTTTAACAAATCCTCCTTCTTCTTTTTCAGCAGAAACGCTTTACCTGGCGAGCTGTTCACAAGCTCTTCTTTCAGGGCCTTCATATCATTGTCCGAGGCATCGACATAACCGGTTATTTCATCATAGTTTCCCCATACCTTCAAACCCCACTCCTGCTTGCCAATCAATTGCCGTAAGCACTCTTCCATCGGTAGCGCATATTGTCTCAGCATGGCTTTCACATTCTCCTCGGAATAAAACACCGTAGCAAATTTAAAAGGAAGAAGAGTTACAAGTCCTGTCAGAGCGTTTACAATGGTGTGATGCTCCCGTACCTTAGCCTCAAGCCAAACAACATTCTGTACGTTCTCCGGGAGATTCTTCTCGGAAAAATCCTCACCCGGAACCATTCGGGCCACCGCGGTTAACCCGCAATCTGCAATGGGGTATGCATGCTCGTCAATCTCCTTAAGCTCTGCAAGGCCCACCTCCTCATGGGTTACACAGTATGTATAGATGCAGGTGCACATATGGACATATCTTTAGGGCACCTCTATTAATTTGTTGCGCACCCTGATTACTTCGTTGGCCAGTGCTCGAAATCCTCATGTACTCTATGTACACTCCGGTTTCTGTGCTCTGTCCGCCTCGTACTCATGT
>JANQGE010000088.1 GCA_028277485.1 Chlorobium sp. | reverse complement strand
TATGGCTCTATTCGGCACTAAAGACACTACAACCGCCCATGCTGATTACGAGATTATTCTCGAGGGTGGTTCAAGCTCCTGGGGACAAGTAAAAGGTCGGGCAAAAGTGAATGCACCAGCAGCGTTACCTTTGCTGCCGGCTGATTGCAACATCAAGATCGACGCAAAACCTCTTGATGCTCAGAAAGGGACGGTACGCTTTACTACAACGATCGAATCGATTGTCGACAGCACAAAAAACACGCTTAATGTTGAAGTCGATATTGCCAATGAAACCAAAGACAGAAGAATCGCCGTTGGTGAAGGTAAGCTTTCAGTAGGTGATTTTTCCCACTCATTCTCTTTTGAAGGTTCAGTAGTCAACATGTACTACTACCGTTCAGATGCTGTCCGCAGAAACATCCCCAACCCTATTTACCAGCAAGGTCGTCAGTTTCATGATATTATGATGAGGGTTCCCCTGGAAAACAATGACCTTATCGACACGTGGGAAGGCTTTCAGCGATCAATTTCAGGTGGCGGAGCATATTTTAACGACTGGATCCGCGAGTTCTGGTTCATCGGCCCTGCTTTTACAGCAATCAATGAAGGCGGCCAGCGTATCTCTCCGATTCAGGTAAACAACTTCGGTGTGGAAAGCGGTGAGAAAGGTCCTGTTGGCGTTTCAAGATGGAAGTTCTCACATGCCGGTTCAGGTATCGTTGATTCCATTTCCCGCTGGAGCGAGCTTTTCCCGGTAGAGCAGCTTAACAAACCCGCTTCCATAGAAGGTGGCTTCCGCTCGGATTCACAGGGCATCGAGGTTAAGGTTGACGGGAACCTCCCTGGTGTATCACGCGACGCCGGCGGCGGTCTTCGCAGAGTTCTGAACCATCCGCTGATTCCTCTGGTTCACCATGGCATGGTCGGTAAATTCAACGATTTCACCGTTGATGCTCAGTTGAAAGTTGTTCTGCCTAAAGGTTACAAGATCCGTTACTCAGCCCCGCAGTTCCGCTCTCAGAACCTTGAAGAGTATCGCTGGAGCGGCGGAGCCTACGCTCGATGGGTGGAACATGTCTGTAAGGGTGGAACCGCCCAGTTTGAAGTGCTGTATGCACAGTAAGATTTGTTTTCGGATAGCAATAAAAAAGCCAGCGGAGAACCGCTGGCTTTTTTATTGTGTTTTTTTCATATCCCAAGGGGATTCCTCCCCTTATCCCAGCATTTGAAGGATCTCTTCAACTTCCTCCTTGATGTCCTGCAGAAGCTCCCTGCGGCGCTGGTGTGTTATGGCATGGCTCCTTTTTTCCTTGCTGATCTGTTTACGCAGTTTCAGAATTTCTCCTGTTCTCTCGTCAGAATCGGTATCGGTCGTGCCTCCCTTCACCATTTGTGAAGCCTTTTCGAGTTTATACCCTTTTTCATAAACAAGCTCCTTAATCGTCAGAACCATCGCAATATCCTTGTTGGTGTACCTTCTGTTGTCCCTTGTGTCCCGGCCGGGGTTAAGTTCGCTGAAGAATTTTTCCCAGTATCTTAGCAGGTAAGCGGGAATTCCGGTAATCTTACTCACCTCTCCTATGGAGTAATAACTCTTGTTCGACTCAAACGGCATGGCTGTTCTGGATAAACATTGCACTTTAAGGCACCTCTATTAATTTGTTGCGCGCCCTGATTACTTCGTTGGTCGGTGCTCGAAATCCTCATGTACTCTATGTACACTCCGGTTTCTGCGCTCCGTCCGCCTTGTACTCATGTCGCTCACGACAATTTATAGAGGTGCCCTTTATTTATTCCGCACTTCAATTGCATCGTTGAGCGACGCTCGAAAACCGCCGGCTGATTTTCCCTCGTCGTCACTTGCTGCAAGCGGGGAAGCTCTGTTTGAAACAATCTCTTCTTATTATACATTACATCCGTGAGATCAAAAAGATGAGCGATGAAAAATTTATTACGCCTGAAAAAATATCTTTACAGATACAAGCGCAAACTTCTTTACGGTTTCGTGTGTATCATTCTCACAAACCTTTTTGCCGTATCAGCCCCCCGTTTCATCGGCAACGCCATTGATGCTATGGGAAAACCGTTCGGAATGTCCGAGGTACTGGCTAACATAGGGTTGTATATAGCATTTGCCTTGCTCGGCAGTATCTTCCTTTTTCTGGTTCGCCAGAATATCATCGTAGCCTCACGCATTATCGAATTCGACCTTAAAAATGACTACTACGCCCATCTGCAAACACTTTCCAGGAAGTTTTACAACAAAACCAGCACCGGCGAACTGATAGCACGCGGCACGAACGACCTCAATGCTGTCAGAGACTTCCTCGGACCGGGAATCATGTATTCCATCAACACTTTCTTTCGTCTCCTTTTTGCAGTTATCGCCATGCTAACCATATCACCATGGCTGACGCTGCTTGCCCTTCTCCCCGCACCGTTTTTCAGTTACTCAGTCTACAGGATCGGCAAGTTGATCCAGAAACGCACAAAAAGTATCCAGGAAAGCTATGCGGATATCACGGCACTGCTGCAGGAAAACATATCGGGCATTCGCGTGATCAGAAATTACACCCGGGAAGCTTATGAAACCGGTCGTTTTCAAAAACTCAATGAAAACTATTACGATAAAAACATCTCACTGGGAAAATTACAGGCCTTGTTTTTTGCCATCCTGACTGCCCTGCTTGCGCTTTCTCTCATCCCGGTCATCTGGGCTGGAGGATTCAGCGTCATAAAAGGAACCATGACCATCGGCGACATCGCACAGTTCGTCATATATGTCAGTATGCTCAGCTGGCCGATTATATCCATCGGATGGGTTACCAACATCATCCAGAAAGCCTCCTCCGCACAAAACCGGCTGAATGAAATTTTCGATGCGGCACCCGATATAACCGATGATCTTGCAGCAAACGGCCCTCAAAAGGATATCCAGGGAAAAATTGAATTCAGGAACGTTTCATTTTATTACCCCGGCAATGAGCAAAAACATGTCCTTTCCAATATCTCGTTTACCGTTGAAGCAGGCAGCAAAGTAGCAATTGTCGGTGCAACCGGTTCAGGAAAAACCACGCTGGTCAACCTCATACCCCGCTTCTACGACCCGCAAGGCGGAGTCATCCTCCTCGAAGGCAAGGACATAAGAACAATCCCTCTCGCTGAGCTCCGCCAGCATATAGGGTTTGTCCCGCAGTCGGATTTTGTATTTTCAGACACCATAGCAAACAATATCGACTACGGCATCACGACAAACTCCGGACGGTCGGAAATGATTATCGAAGCAAGCCGGATCGCGAACCTTTATCATGATATCATGGATTTTCCGGAAGGTTTTGAAACCATGCTCGGAGAAAAAGGCATCAATCTTTCAGGGGGACAAAAGCAGCGCACGTGTATCGCAAGGGCACTTGCATGGAAACCGAAAATCCTGATTCTCGATGATGCACTTTCTGCTGTAGATACCAGTACCGAAGCCGGCATCTTCAAGGCACTGCTTGAAAAGCTGCCGGGCACAACCCTGCTCCTTATCAGTCACAGGATTTCAACGGTTAAAAACTGCGACCGCATCATCGTTTTGCAGGACGGCCGCATAGCAGAAACAGGATCACATGAAGAACTGCTGGCAAAAGAAAGCATCTATGCGGAACTTTACAACCAGCAGTTGCTTGAGGATGAGATCCAATCGATCAACTGAAGGCGCCTTTCCTTGATTGAAATTTATCGATTTGTTTTTTTATATGTCTCGCCTTGAAAATAATTGACAGTTTTTAAGCTACATGCACCGTCGGTTAGCGTAAAGAAATACATTCGATTCCGATCCCGATAGTGACCCCGATTTCCGATTATTTTTCTTTCGGGGTTCGCCGTCGGAATCGGTATCGAAAGTCATGCCCTCCTTGCTCCTGAGCACGAAGCACGTTTCTACTGGCTTCCTCTTGTCACCTGCTTTCCCCCCCCACCTGTTTCCTCCAGTTTCTCCATCTGGCGGGTAAGATCTTTCCGCGAAAGATTGTACATGTGCACGTAAAAAAGGTTGAACATCAGTACCGCACTTCTGAGCGTCGGGGCGTGAACAGTCCTCCTGAGAGCATTCCTTATCGAGAAAACCCTTTTCGTCAAAGCAGTGTAGCTTGGAATAAAGTCCTCAAGAGGGATTTTTTTCGGGCGGTAAAGCATTTCCTGCCCCCAGGAAAACCTGAATGAGTCATGATCATTGCGGTCATGCAGCAGCCTCCCCTCATCTGCCAGACGGTCGAACACTCCTGTCCCGGGGATGGGCCGCAACAGATTTATTCCCGGCACATCTATCCCGGTATCATCCAGAAACGCCTCTATCGCCGCAGTCTGCTTGACGGTATCCTCGTCAAGACCGTAAATGAAACTGCCGTAAACACATATCCCGGCTTCACGGATGCTGCGTATGCATTCAGCTTGACGTTCAACAGGGTTATGAAATTTGTGATGGGCTTTGTTGCTTTCTTCGGCCAGGCTTTCGATGCCGACCAGCAGGGCACCGCAGCCGGATCGGGCGAAAACGTCAAGCAGACGCTTGTTCTCGCCGAGTTTCGTTGTCGCCTGACCAACCCAGGTAATGTTGAAAGGGATCAACTCACGAAAAAGTCTTTTAGCGTACTCTTCATCGGCATTGACGGTATCGTCAAGAAAAAAGAATATCCGCTGATCTTTCTCGAGAAAATCTTCCACCTCACGCACCACGTCCGAAACATTCCGATGCCGTATCTTGTGACCGTTCATGACGTGAACGCTGCAAAAGTCGCAATTGTAGGGGCAGCCGCGGGTGGTTTGCACAACATTCGTTGTAAAGTAGTGCCGCAGTTCCAGAGCATTTTTTTTTACCCGGCTGCTCAGCGACAGATCAGGCGGCTCCTTCACACGATATTCCCTTTGCAGGCTGCCATGCTTGAGATCCGCGAGCACATCTTTCCATATCAGGTCAGCTTCACCGACAACAAGCACATCGCCATGCGCACGGCAGCGCTCAGGAAAAACAGTCACATAGGGGCCTCCCAGAACAACCTTGAAGCCTTTTGCCCGAAGGAGCGCGGACAGCTCGAATGTCGGTTTGACTGCTCCGGTCTGGACACTGATCCCTATCATATCCCAGGGTCTGTCAACCGGAAGAGTTTCAAAACGAAGATCACAGATATGCTGTTCGACACTAGGCTCGTCTACCGAACTCAATATCATCAGGGACAGAGGAGGAATGGCGAACTGCGCCCGCTTGATGACATTTTTAAGAACACCGTCTTTCAGGCTCCGCAAAAACCCGGAACGCTCTGATTCACCAAGAAGCGAAGGACCGTCAACACCGCTGTCGGCAGGCACAAAAACAAGTAGTACGGAACATTTCAAATTAACAGGCACCTTTATCTCTCCCCGCCTGCAAGGTCCTGGAGCTTTTTCAGTTCGACAAGTGCGTCGAGAGGTGTCAACCTGTTGAGATCGATTGCATCGATAGCACGTTTCAGTCTCCTCTCTTCTTCTTCAAAAAGGTAGATCTGTCGGGATTGCGGTTCCTGCTTCCCGACAGGCTGGGATCCTGCCGGGAACTCAACGTCCCTTCTCTCCATACCCGAAAGAATCTCTTTCGCCCTCCTGATAACCTCGGGCGGCATACCGGCCATCTTTGCAACCTCTATACCGTAGCTGTTATCGGACGCTCCCCTGACAATTTTCCTCAAAAAAACCACTTTATCGGCAGTCTCGACGACAGTGGCGTTGTAGTTGCGGATGCTTTCGAAACGCTCCTCCAACTCCGCCAGCTCATGATAATGCGTGGCAAAGAGCGTCCTTGCTCGAATGACGGTATGGATATATTCGCTCATGGCCCATGCGATGGACATCCCGTCATAAGTGCTGGTACCCCGGCCGATTTCGTCAAGCAGGATGAGGCTTTTTTCAGAGGCATTATTGAGGATACTCGACGCTTCGTTCATTTCAACAAGAAAAGTGCTTTCTCCCGAAGCAAGGTTGTCCGACGCTCCTACCCTCGTAAAAATCCTGTCAACCAGCCCTATTTCAGCCGCATCGGCCGGCACGAAGCTGCCCACCTGGGCAAGCAGCACTATAAGTCCGTTCTGACGCAAAAACGAGCTTTTCCCGGCCATGTTCGGACCGGTAACAATCAGCATACGCTGTTTGTCGTCAAACGTGCAGTCGTTAGCCACATAGGACTCATCAACACCGAGTATACGCTCAAGGACAGGATGACGTCCGCTGGTAATTGATACATTACCGTGTTCCCTCACATCAGGTTTAACATAACGGTATGCTTCCGCACAGGAAGCGAACGAAAAAAAGCAGTCCAGTTCAGCAACAACTTCCGCGTTCAGCTGTATATGCATGGCTTCAGAAGCTATCCGGACGCAAAGGTCTTTGAAAAGCTGCTGTTCGAGCAGCTGCCCTTTTTCTTCGGCGGTAAGAATCTTTTCCTCGTACTCTTTCAGTGCGGGAATCGTATATCTTTCTGCGTTAACCAGGGTTTGTTTCTTCTCATAATAATCAGGAACCTTGTTGCTGTTGGCTTTACTGACCTCGATATAATAGCCAAACACTTTGTTGTACAGAATCTTCAGAGTGGAGATACCGGTTTTTTCACGTTCAGCCTGCTGAATCTCCATCAAATGGCTTTTTGCGTTTGATGAAACCGACCGTAATTCATCAAGTTCCCGGTTATAACCGCTTCTGATATAACCGCCGTCACGAAGTGTGGCTTTTGCTTCAGGATCTATCGCATTTTCAACAGTTGCCGTGATTTCCGGCAGCATGATCAGCTTATGTGCAAGCCCTTTTAGTTTAGGACTCCCGGAATCTTTCAACAGATCCTGAAGTCCGGGCATTTTTTCCAGAGCCGAACCCAGCGCACGAACCTCACGGGGCAGGCTCCGAAAGGTAGCAATCCTTGAAAGCACCCTCTCGAGATCGTTAACTTCCCCAAGGATCTCCCCCAGTTTGCCGCGAACCGTCTTATTCTCATGAAGAGCTTCTACGGCACCCAGCCTGAGATGTATCTCGTCAATTTTTTTGAGCGGATGCAGTAACCAGCGTCTGATCAGCCTGCTCCCCATTGGGTTCCGGGTACGATCGATCACTTCAAGCAGACTGCCGTTTATCGAACCATCCTGCATCGAAGAGATAATCTCCAGGTTTCTCCTTGTCTGGAGGTCAAGCGACATGTGCTCTCCGCTGTCAACCTGCGCAATCTTGGTGATATACTGCAGACGGTTTTGCTGCGTCTCTTCGAGGTATCGCAGGACTACTCCGGCAGCAACTCTGGCTGCATAGGCCACCCCAATACCGAACCCTTTCAGAGAATGGGTTTTGAAATGTTTCGCAAGCACCTGCGAGCCATTCTCCTCGCTGAACATCCAATCATCCAGAACGGTTACAACCACATCGGAAGGAAGTATCTTGCCGATCTTCTCTCTGTAAGCTTTATCCCTCGAAGAAAGCAGAATCTCTGAAGGCTGGATGGACTGCAGCATGTCGGTAATCCGATCGGGCGGTATCTCCGAAATTTTGAACTCGGCTGTTGTCACATCGATAAAAGCCACCCCGGCCCGGTGTTCACGCCCTTTCTTGAGAAAACTTACTGCACAGAGGTAGTTGTTGTGCTTATCTTCAAGAATCTCATCGCTGTAGGTAACCCCAGGTGTAACAATATCCGTAATTTCACGCTTAACAATGCCTTTTGCCTGAGAAGGGTCCTCAACCTGGTCGCAGACGGCAACCTTGAACCCCTTTTTTACAAGACGTGCGATGTAGCTTTCACATGCATGATGGGGAAACCCTGCCATGGGGATGTCGGCGGCAGCTCCGTTTGAACGGCGGGTCAACACAATATTCAAGGCTTCTGCAACTTTGCGGGCATCATCGTAGAATGACTCGTAGAAGTCCCCCACGCGGAAAAGCAGCAAATATTCCGGATAGCGCTCCTTTACCTCAAGGTACTGGCGCATCATCGGCGTGCTTTCTTTACGTGTTTTACCCGGTTTCACGGCCATAGCGAACGGTTCTGCTGCTGTGCTTGCAGGCACTTTAGGTGTCTCGTGAAACTACCTCAGATCCCCCAAAAAAGCAAGAGCCGGACGAGCATGAATGACATGATTTGGAAAAGCTCCACCGTCAGCTATCTTTAGGGCATCTCTATTAATTGTCATGAGCGCCCCTTTCCTATCCGATCAACGATGCAATTGAAGCGCGGAATAAATAAATAGAGGTGCCCTTTAGCAGAAAGAAATTAATCAATTATCATAACCCGACCACAATGGAACCGCATGAACTTCTCCGGTTTGTTCATATCACCTGTTTCGCCGCCTGGTTCGGTACTGTATTCGCCTCAATGTTCTTTCTTAAAACCCTCGAACCAGGTCTTACCGGAACGGAAGCGCAGGTCGGAGACAAACCCAAATTATTGCAGCGCTACATAAAGCTGGAAACCAAAGTTGCAGATGTCTCGTTTATCGGAGTTGTTGCCACTGGAATTATCCTGGCCCAGTTTTATCATGGTTGGACCGTCTGGGCTTTGGTTAAGTCGGGACTTATCATTCTTCAGGTCGCGTTGACCATGGGATATATTGTCAAGGCCATACAGCCTCTCACCTACCCCTGTACCCGACCTGAATACAAAAAATGGTATAACCTTTTCACCATCTCTTTCTCAATGTTCGGCGCTGTGCTTGGGGTAACCTTTTTTCTGTTGTAAAACGACAACATTAACACATAAGGGCACCTCTGCACATTGTCGTGAACGATTCAACCTGAATAACTCATGAGAATCCGATTTTTAAAAGTAACAAGTAACCAGTGACAAGAGACGACGCCTGACACAGTCAGGCTTAGTGACGAGTTAAGAGTAATGGCACGGCAGCCTTTGAGGTATTTTTCTGGTCATGCTTGTCACTAAGCTCGGCGAAGCCAACGCGTCGTTACCAAGCGCCCGGCGAAGCCGAAGCGCCGTCACTTGTCACTACTCTTTTGCCTACTGCCAACTTTCCCTTTTTTGACTTTTGAATTTTGAATTTTGACTTATCCCTCTTTTGCCTACCGCCTACTGGAGACTGATTCCCCCTCGTCACTTGTCACTTGTTTCTCGTCACTGCTTTTTCGACCCCGAAACCCGATACCGACCCCGAATTCCGAAAGAGAGAAAATCGGGGTTCGCCGTCAGAATCGGTATCGGGAATCGAAGAGGTGTCCATAATAACATTTGAAATTATACCCCAATTACCGTATATTAGGGGCCAATAATTCTTAATACATAGCATCATGCAGACACTGATAAAGATTTCAGGTAAGCAGTACTTGGTTAAAACAGGTGACAAGCTGTTCATTCCTCATCAGGACACCGAGGTTGGAAACGTCATTGACCTCAAGCCCCTGGCTCAGATCGACCAGGACAAGACATCAATACAGCCTTCAGGAAACGTGCAGCTGAAAGTGCTTGAACACCTCAAGGACGATAAGGTCGTTGTGTTCAAGAAAAAACGAAGAAAACGCTACCAGAAAAGGAATGGACACCGTCAGTTGATGACCCAAGTTGAAGTTCTTTCGATATGATGGCATTCATGATATTTTTAACGCAAACCATTTCTACTTATGGCTCATAAAAAAGGCGGCGGCTCAACGAAAAACGGCCGTGACAGTAATCCGAAATATCTGGGTGTAAAAGCATCCGGGGGCTCGCGTGTCTCCGCAGGCTCAATCATCGTTCGCCAAAGAGGAACGGTTTTCAAGCCGGGCAATAACGCAGGAATCGGCAGGGACCATACTATCTTCGCCCTCATTGACGGGAAAGTTCATTTCAGGAACGGGCAAAATAACAAGAAACATATTGACATACTGCCAGCTTGAGTGTTTGCCTCGCAAAGAAATTAAACGTATATTTTTAAAGCCGACCGTAAAAGGCCGGCTTTTTTTTTGCTTCAAGGCACCCTTATACAAGGTACCTCTATTTATTGTCGTGAGCGCCTTGAGTACAAGGCGGACGGAGCGCAGAAACCCTCTCCTATCCGACCAACGAAGTAATCATGGTGCGCAACAAATAGGGGGGGGACATTATCGCCATTACCTCGTCAATTGATATTCATACTGTAGAATTAAACGTTATTTGATATGAAAATTACCGTTATTGGCGCCGGCCATGTGGGTGCAACCGCAGCCCATCGCATTGCAGAAAAACAACTCGCAAATACAGTAGTGCTTCTCGACATTGTAGAAGGCATCCCGCAAGGCAAAGCCCTTGACATGTATGAATCAGGCCCGGTAGGGCTTTTTGACACAAAGGTCTACGGGACCAACGATTATAGCGATACCGCCGATTCCGACATTATTCTCATCACTGCAGGAATGGCACGCAAGCCCGGAATGTCACGCGAAGACCTGCTCATGAAAAACGCAACGATTGTCAAGCAGGTAACCGACCTGGTTATGCAGCATTCAAAAAACCCCATCATTATCATGGTATCGAACCCTCTTGACATCATGACCCATGTCGGGTACATCAGAAGCAAACTCCCGAAAGAAAGAGTGCTGGGGATGGCGGGCGTTCTTGACTCAGCCCGCTTCAGATCGTTTATAGCAGAAGAGCTGAACGTCTCAATGCAGGATATCAACGCCTTCGTATTAGGAGGACACGGTGACTCCATGGTACCGGTAGTCAAGTATACCAGCGTCGCAGGAATACCGCTTACCGAGCTCTTACCAAAAGAAAAAATCGATCAGCTGGTCGACAGAACCCGGAAAGGAGGAGCTGAAATCGTCAACTATCTCAAAAACGGCTCCGCATACTACGCTCCCGCCGCATCCGCTGTTGAAATGATCGACACCATCGTAAACGATCGCAAGCGCATACTCCCCTGTTCAGCACTTCTCGAAGGCCAGTACAGTATTAACAACATCTTTATCGGCGTACCTGTAAAGCTGGGCAAAGACGGTATTGAACAGATCCTGGAAATCAACCTTGACGCTCCCGAACTCGAAGCACTTCAGAAATCAGCGGCGATTGTAGAAGAAAATTGCAACAGCCTCGCTGCATTGCTTTCCTGATATGACACCGTATAAAGGGCACCTCTAAAAACTTATTGCGCGCCCAATAAAAAAAGCGCCCCGAGTGTTCGGGACGCTTCTTTATGAACAGGTGTCCCCCATTACACCCGTCCTACCTCACGGGCGTGAGGCATTCTTCTATTAAGAGGGCAAACAGCGTGCCAAAAACAAAAAAAACAGAATTAAAACGCTAAACCTTTTAAGATAAACGGTTCGAAAGGCATCTTACGAGACAGAATCTGTGCCCTCTGATTCACACATCATCTCACATTGATATTTCTTCTCATTTTGGAATCGTTTTTGATACTGTAATTCACTGTCACTTGACTGAACACGCCAAATTAAAACCCTCCTAACCTGAGCGTTTCAACAAAAGCTCAATAATAGTAAGTTTTAAAAACAATCTGCTATAATCTTATAGTGAGATTGTGGGCACCTCTATAAATTGTCATGAGCGACATGAGTACGAGGCAGACGGAGCACAGAAACCCTCCATCCACCCAACGAAGTAATCAGGGCGCGCAGCAAATTAATAGAGGTGCCCTTTAGGACTCTGTATTTTCACGAAAATTCTTATGTAAACAACCCAATGCGCATTCACGACCTCGACCCTGACAACAGACCGAGAGAACGTTTCTTGCACTCAGGCATTTCAGCCCTGAGCTCGGCTGAGCTGATGGCGCTCATTCTTAAAACAGGGACAAAAGGAAAGAATATTCTGGAAACCTGCAACGAGCTTATCGGACGTTACGGTCTTGAAAAACTTGCCGATCTTTCCATGGGAGAGCTACAGGAAAATGATGGAATCGGCCCTGCAAAAGCAATGCAGATAAAAGCTGTCTTTGAACTGCAGAAACGCCTGCATTTCAAACGCAACACCAATAAAAAAGTGCGGTCAGCCAGGGATGTTTTTGAATATATGGACGGAAGGATACCCGATGAAACAAGAGAACATCTCTTCCTGCTTCACCTGAATACGAAAAACCGGATCATGCGACACGATATCATCTCGGTCGGAACGCTTAACGCATCACTGATCCATCCGAGAGAGATCTACAAATCCGCGATACGGGAGAGCTCCCATGCGATTATCCTGGTGCATAACCATCCATCGGGAGATGTAGAACCCAGTAATGCGGACAAGCAGGTAACAACCATCCTCAAACAGGCCGGTTCAATACTCCAGATCGAGCTCCTCGACCACGTCATAATAGGGAAGGATACCTGGTTCAGCTTCAGGGAACATGCAATGCTCGGCTAACAGCGGCACGAAAACGCTGCAAACCTTTCAGGGGGCCAAAAGCACCTCAATAGTGTTCAAAACCAAATGAAAGCCCGTTACTGACCCGGAGTACTCTCATTTTGCTGAACAAAAGCCTGATGATCAACTGAAGGTTGGGCAGGAGCACTGTCGGGAGAAATTTCACAGACGTTTTTCGCCTGCAGGCCTTTCTGAGTCTGGTCAATTTCAAACTCTACCTCAGCATCCTGGTTCAAAACCTTGAAGCTTTGATCGGAAACGATGGCCGAAAAATGGACAAAGATATCTTCCCCTCCATCCGGGTTAACAATAAAACCATATCCCTTTTTGCCATCGAACCATTTAACTTTACTTTTCCTTGACATCATCAAAATGGGGGTTTATCCTTTCGAAGTGCATACAGCTGTAATACAGCATCTTAGTGTTGCTCTACAGAAGAAATATAGGTTAATTATAAAGACACAGCAATAGTTCGGGCATTTTTTCGACGTTAATACAGCGTTTTAACAGCAAAACGCCCCCTCTGCCGGAATATTGACCCGGGAAACATCTAAAATCCCTTAAAACCTTTCCCATGGAAGATATAATCTTACTTACAGGTGCCGGCAAAGGCATCGGAAAGGCAATCGCCCTTGGCTTCTCCTCAAAAGCCAAAGGCGATCCATCGTTCAACCCGGTACTGGTGCTTTGCTCCCGCAGCTATGGCGACATTGCATCACTCGCAGAAGAATGTGAAGCACTGGGCACGAAAGCCGTTCCCGTAGAGGCCGATATTGCCAGGCTCGACAGTATCGACCGCCTTGTCGCAAAAACCCTTCAGGAGTTTGGCACCGTAGATTGCCTGATAAACAATGCAGGCGTTGGACGCTTCAAAAGTTTCACTGAACTTACCGAACAGGATTTCGATTATACCATGTCGGTGAACATGAAAGGCACCTTTTTTCTGACACAGAAAGTGTTCCCTGTCATGGAAAACAGGCGTTCCGGCCATATATTTTTCATTACCTCTATCGCGGCGGAAACAGCCTTTAAAAGCTCCTCGGTTTACTCGATGTCAAAGTTTGGTCAGAAAGGCCTTGTAGAAGCCCTCCGGCTTTACGCAAAGGAGTGTAACGTTAAAATAACCAATGTGATGCCCGGTGCGGTGTATACGCCGATGTGGGGAGATGCCGGAGAAGAGCTCAAGGAAATGATGATGATGCCCGAGGATATTGCCGGCCCCATAGTTGACGCATACCTTCAGCCCTCAAGAACATCCGTAGAAGAAATCGTTCTGCGTCCTGTCGGAGGGGATATTAATAGCTGAGTAATACTACCAAGCCATTTGACTCTCCACGGCTCTTTTGACTTTTAACTTTTGAGTTTTGACTTTTGAGAGTATCTTGGCTGGCAATAATTTTCAACCACCAACAGCAACCCGTCAGCACCATGGGACTAAAAAAACAGATCGACCGGGACCTGAAAGAAGCCATGAAAAGCAGCGATAAAAACAGGATCAACACCATCCGCTCAATCAGGGCGGCCCTTCTTGAAAAAGAGGTCTCGATACGCATAGGAGGCAAGGCCGAACTCAGTGATGAACAGGAGCTTGAAGTTCTTATGAGCCTCGCCAAAAAGCGCAAGGATTCCATAGATCAGTTTCGTAATGCCGGAAGGCACGACCTTGTCGAAACAGAGCAGGCTGAACTCACGGTGATAGAAACCTATCTGCCCGCCCAGATGCCGGATGATGAAATCAAGGCCATCGTTCATGAAATCATTGCCCGGACCGGGGCAACTTCCATGAAAGACATGGGTAAGGTCATGGGCGCTTCAATGAAAGAGCTGAAAGGCAAAGCCGACGGCAGCAAGGTTCAGGACATCGTCAAATCAGCCTTGTCATGAGGGCACCTCTATTTATTCCGCGATTCAATTGCATTGTTGAGCGGATAGAGAGGGTTTCTGCGCTCCGTTCGCCTTGCACTTGAAACGCTCATGACAATTAATAGAGGTGCCCATGAAAACATCTCGAAAAACATAAACACGGTTTCATTACATGCTCGATATCAATTTCATCCGGCAGAATCCGGAAGATGTGGCAGACATGCTGCGAAAACGCCGCCAGGAAAATGATTGCGCTAAAGTCGATCATCTGCTGGAATACGATCAACAGCGCCGGGAACTCGTCAGGCAGTCAGATGACTTGAAAGCCCTGAGGAACAAGGTTTCGAAAGACATTGCCGTCATTAAACGGACCGGCCAGGGTTCAGCCGAAGATCTCATTCAGGAGATGAAAGAGGTTGCGGAAAAAATTGCCGGTATGGATGATGCTTTGGGTGAGATCGAAAAAGAAATGGAATCGATCCTGCTCTCTCTTCCCAACAAGCTCCATCCCGATGTTCCCGAAGGCGGTTCCGCGGAGGACAACCATTTGTACAAGGAGCCCGTGTCCTTTGATCACGCACTTGACTTCCCATTGATGAACCACCTCGACCTCGGCAACACACTGGGCATTCTGGACTTTGAACGGGGGGCGAAAATCTCAGGAACAGGCTTCCCCGTCTATACCGGCAAAGGAGCCCGCCTTGAGCGTGCATTGCTTAACTTCATGCTTGATTTTCATACCGAACACCACGGTTATACCGAGGTGTTTCCGCCCTTTTTTGTCAACGAGGCATCTCTCCGCGGGACAGGTCAGTGGCCGAAGTTTACCGATCAGGCCTACTACGTGAACGAGGATAAACTTTATGCCATACCGACCGCAGAGGTGCCGGTGACAAACCTTCACCGGGACGAGACACTGAAG
>JANQGE010000112.1 GCA_028277485.1 Chlorobium sp. | reverse complement strand
GTTCAAACACCCGACCCCCGATTGTTCTTCTTTCGGGGTTCGCCGTCGCTATCGGGATCGGGAATCGATCTTTTCTTTTCCCTGACTCCTTTTTTTTACCTCATATTGCCCACCGACTGCCAACTGATTCCCTTTCGACCCCGAAACCCGATACCGACCCCGATTCCCGATTAAGTTTTTTTCTTCCTTTGGTGAATTATTCAGGCTAATAACTTGTACGATCAATTCTATTCAACAGCTTGCGCAGCGGATAGGAAAACAGCAGCCATTTTCTGCGTTTTCCGTTAAGTGCAGACAGGTAATCCCCGTTTTTACAACCCCCTTCTTCGCTGGCCATCTTTACCGCAAGCGATGCCGCAACTGAAGGCGGCTGGGCAAAAATGTCGAGTATGGTCTGAAAGGTTGCCTGTTGACGTTTCATCTCCGGTGTGGGGTTTTCGGAACCGACCATGTCGGTACGGACAAGGCCCGGATGCAGCAGCATGATGGACACCGGTGCGTTTTTGTATTCCTCGGCGATGGCAAAGGTAAACCTTGCTATAGCGGCTTTCGATGAACCATAAGCACTGATAAACGGTGTGTTTGATTTTTTATCAGTGCCTGACCCGGCCATGTTGATAATCCTTCCTGGACGGCCGGAGGTAAGGAAGTAGTTCATCGCAGCCCTGCAACCGCAATAGGTGCCTTTCAGGTTAATGTCAACAACCCGCCCCCACTCTTGCGGATCACTGTCGGTTATGTTGTAAAAGGTGCCGGATATCCCTGCATTATTGATAAAGATGTCAAGCTTGCCGAACCTTTCTACGGTCGACTCCACCAGTTTCTCAACCTTTGCATAATCCGATACGTCACAGACATGGCCAAAAACATTTTCCCCCGGAAAATCATACAATGCTGCATCGACATTCGACCTGCGGCTGGATGTAATGACAACCCTGGCACCTTCACGGACGAAAGCCGAAGCGATGGCCTTGCCGATTCCCTTGGTTGAACCGGTAATAATTGCAACCTTGTCGTCGAGTTTTCCCACAGTAACAGTAAAGGCAAAAGTAAAAAGGTAAAAGTCTTGATAATAGAGGTGCCCTTATTACTTTTGGTTTTTGAATTTTGATCTTTACTTGTCCAGCATGACCCTGAGCTCAGGGTGGGTTTCCGCATAAGCATCAAGGGAAACACCTTTTTCAATGGCTTCCCATGCCTGGCGAATACTCGATGCGCCGGCTTTCGGCCCCATAGGGTGTCCGAAAATACCCCTGCCCGGTACAAATCCGAAGTCTACGCTGCCGACTTTTCGACAAACGGTTTCCAGGGTCAGCGCAGAGTCGCTCCCTCCGGGAACGGGCAGTGAGCGCTTGAATGAGCCCATTTCCCCCAGACATACCTCAACATTTTCACGAACTTCCTGTTCGGGAGTCATCATGCGGTTTCCGAAACCGGGCATGATAATGGCATCGAGACCTGCAAGGCGCTGCAGTTTTGTAATGACTTTGGTGTGAACCCCGTACTTTTCAAGGCGCGCAAACGCGGCAATAAAGGGAAAATGACCTATCAGGGGCACCTTCGTATGCTTGCGAAGCATACGCACCGCGCTGAGCCCCACGGGGAAAGTATTTATGAGCAATGCATTCGCACCGTTCGCCACAGCAATGTCATGCTGCTCGACCATTTTATCAATTTCGTCGGTAATGTTCGAAAGGTATATTTTTTTATCCCCCGTCTGTTTTTCCGCATCTAACCGTGCCTTGCCGAGCAGCTCCGAGCGTCTGCCTATAGTGGACCATGGAACGTCGGCGAGCATCTCGTCATCCTTTGCTACATCGAGTCCCCCCAGCCAGCTCTGATAGGCTATCTCGGCAAAATGCTCGGGCTGCAACCCGATATTGGGCTTTACCACCCCGAAAAAGATCGGCCGGTTGTATGCTCCCAGCATATCGCGAATACCCTCAATACCGAATTTCGGGCCCTCGAACCCGGCAAGGTACTCATCCGGAAAAGATATATCGAGCAATTTTACGAGAGGAATCCCCGGGGTAAAGAAAGTTCCCTCTCCGCACACAGCCGTAATAAGGTTAGGCAGTTTGGGGCCGAAATTCCTGTGGGGATGCGCTACGGTAACCCGGCATGCATGTATTTTCCCGACTTCGGCCTGCTCAACCGGATAACTGAGCTCCGCAAGTTCTTCCAGAACTTGCCAGCTCAAAACCTTCGCACCGTACAACTTCCTGAAATCTTCGTCAAAACCAACCCTTCTCCACTGGGCTGTTGACTGCTCGCTGCAAAAATGGGCCAAAGCAGTTTCGATATCGCCTATACACTCCAGGTAATACTCAAGCTCAAGGTAATCAGCCATATCGAGCTGATCCCGGTCTGCAAAAAAATCATTTATATCCTCTGCATTCATAAGGGTACTCTATTTATTTGTCATGAACGGTTCAAGTGCAAGGCGAACGGAGTGCAGAAACAAACCCCTCCCATCCGCTCAACGAAGCAATTGAAGCGTGGAATACATACATAGAGGTGCCCATAACACGCCGTTCAGCCATTTTCTACCCTTCAGCCTTTATGCTGTTGAAGTAGTCAAATGCCTCCCCTGGATTCATGTTTTCATGAACAATTCTGGTGACCGCTTTCATCATCGCAACCGGTGCTTCACTCTGGAAGATGTTTCTTCCCATATCAACCCCGGCAGCCCCTTCCTGGATCGCCCTGTAGGACATGGTAAGCGCATCCAGCTCGGAAATTTTCTTGCCGCCTGCCATAACAATCGGTACCGGACAGGAGGCAACGACAGTGTCGAAATCTTCGGGAACATAGTAGGTTTTGACGATCTGAGCGCCGAGTTCTGCGCAAATCCTGCAAGCGAGACGGAAATATTTCGCGTCACGGACCATGTTTTTTCCAACCGCGGTAACGGCCATGACAGGTATGCCGTAGCGGTATCCCCAGTCAACGAGTTTGGTCATGTTATGGACTGAGCGGGTTTCGAACTCACCGCCGATAAAAACCTGCAGGGTAATAGCTGCAACGTTCATCCGAATGGCATCATCTATATCGACAGCTATCTGCTCATCGGAAAGTTCCTTGAGGATGCTCGGACCACCGCTGCTGCGCATGACAACCGCCTTGGTCAACGAGGGTGGTACCGTTGTTCGAAGAATACCCCTCGTCAACATGATAGCGTCGGAGTATTGCATGAGCGGTACGATGTTGAGATCCACTCGTTCAAGACCTGTGGTCGGACCCTGAAAATAACCGTGATCGATAGCAAACATAACGGTTTTCCCTGTTTCCGGCCTGAAAATCCTGGATAAACGGTTTTTCATGCCCCAGTCCAGGGCACTGGCTCCCTTGAGAAAAAAACCGTGGTTATCTACCGGTATATCGGTAAAAAAATTCTTTTCCTGTTTCCCCTGATCTGCTTCCGGCATAGTTATGCTCCTCTTATGCGTTTATAATGAATGTATGTCTGTATGTCGGGCATCCGTGAAAATAGCCCTTTCTGTTGGGCACCTCGATTTATTTATTCCGCGCTTCAATTGCTTCGTTCGGCGGATAAGAAAAAGTTTCTGTGCTCCGTTCGCCTTGCACTTGAATCGCTCATGACAATAAACAGAGGTGCCCTGTCGTTACCTGAGTGCGGCCGCAATGTTGCCCCCGTCGACTGTTGTAACCGAGCCTGTTGTCTTTTTTTCCAGCGCGAGGTGGACGAATGCTTCGGCAACATCTTCCGCGGTAACCTCAAGCTTGAGCAGATTACCCGCCATGTATTCCTCGGGGGTGAGCCCTCTCGCCCTTGAGCGTGAGGATATCATTTTTTCATTGAGCAATCCGCTGCGGATCCTGTCGGCGTTGATACCGTTGGCACGGATACCGTCACGCCCATGGTCAAGCGCGTACTGGCGAACAAGAAACAACGTGGCGGCTTTGGGAAGGCCGTATGGCCCGAAGTCCGGACCGGGGTTGACCGCCTGCTTGGACACGTTGTAAAGCAGGTTTCCGCCGATGCCTTGCAGCTTCATGATGGCAACTGCCTCCTGCGAGATCGCCTGGTGTGAAAAGAAATTAAGTTCAAAGCTCTTTCGCAGTACTTCGTCTGCAACCTCCCCGATCCTGCCCTGCAGAGCGGCACCGACGTTGGACACAACAATATCGACTCCTCCGAATGCGCGGCAGATTTTATCGAACGCTTCCGAGATGGATGAACGATCGGTAACATCACAAACAACGGCAAGTGTGTCCGGCCCGAGTTTGTTCCTGGCTTTTTCGAGACTTTCCCGGTCGAGATCAAGAATGGCGATTTCCGCCCCCCTTTCCCTGAACGCTCTCGCTACGGCAAACCCTATAGCCCCTGCGGCCCCGGTCACCGCGACAACTTTTCCGGTAAAAACATCACGATGACCTTTCTTGACTTTGGCCTGCTCCATATCCCAGTACTCTATACCGAAGGCCTCGTTTTCGCTGATTGATTCGAAACAGCCGATCGACTCAGCCTGAAGTACCGCTTCAATCGTGCTTTCGGCAATATCCGCGGTAACACGGGCGTCGCGCAGCGTCTTGCCGAGACCGAACAAACCAAGACCCGGAACAAGTACAACCCTCGGCAAGGGATCAAGCATCTCCACCTCTATACCAGATGCCGCCTGCTGGCGTTTAAAATAAGCCGTATACTCTTCTGCATATGCCTTTACCGCTTCATGAACACTTTTTCCGAATCCTTCGGGGTCCGAAGCATCGGGAGCGGGCAGAATCATGGGCAGGTTTTTGGTGCGAATGATGAAATCAGGAGTCATGGCACCCTTGCGACCCATGGACTCAATATCAGCGCTATTGACATACTCCATGATCTCAGGAGATGTTCTGAAATCAAGAATAAAACTTTGATAGTCACGGCTGCCAAGTGTTTTCTCAGTGACGCAGCCTCCCCTGATTACCGGAGCGACCTGTTCAACCGGAAGAAGCTCACCCGGCAACTCGATCGAGCAAAATGTTTTCCGGCCGGCCTGTTCAATTTTTTCTTCAAGCTCGGAAACCGCACCGATCATCAAGTCATAGGCGTCCCTGGAGTTTTCCCCGAAGGTCACCAGCCCGTGCTTCAGCAGCACCAGCCCCCTAACGTTCCTGTTTGCGGCATAGATCTGCTCGGCCGAACGGGCGAGTTCGAGACCTGGCCTCATATAGGGCACAATGCCGAATCGGTCACTGAATACCTCCCTGCTGAGCTTCTCACCATCAGGCTGGTTGGTCAGGGTAAGCAGCGCCTGGGAGTGAGTATGATAGATATATTTATGAGGCAGAAAGGCATGCAACAGAGTTTCAATCGAAGGCGCCAGGCTGTTTCTCACCATATGATCGGTAAGGCTGAAAAGGTTGAGAAACAAAAAATTTTTAAGCTCCCGGTTGGAAAACCTCCTGAGATCCTCATCGGTAAGACAGGCCCCTGAAAGGATCATCTGCAACAGCCTTTGGAGAGGCTCAATCCTGACAGGCGTAAAATCATATGCCGTAACATCGGCAAGATCCACTCCGCTGCCCTTGATAAAAAGCACATTTACCTTGTTGCCGATAACATCGGTAAGCTGGCTTTTTACAGAAGTATTGCCTCCTCCATGCATGACCAGCCTGCTTTCCCTGCCAAGCAGGCGGGAAGCGTAGACCAGTTCGGCAAGTTCCCGGGGTAGCCGGGTCTCAGCTTCCATCTCCGCAACTGCTGTATTAAAATCGGTTTCTTCCCAGAGGTTTTGCATACCTAAAAACGTCTAATATGAAGAGGCGCAACTCGGTAAAGAATATTGACATGTAAGGCTTTGAATATAGCAAAAACCTAAAACCGGAAAAACTCCCCGCTATCAATGGTCCGCTATTTTTTTCCGGTTGTTCTTACCTTGGATATCAGGCAGGAAATGAGATTCAAGGAGGAAAATGAAGAAAAAAGGATAAATTACACGCATGACTGAAAACACTGACAAAAAGGCATTCGACCTTGCAATACTTTACCTCGGAAACCGCGAACATTCACGCAAAGAGATCATCGCCAAGCTCGAACGCCGGAAGTTCAGCCCCGAAGCCGTTGAAAAAACTCTTGAAAGGCTCGACGAACTTGGCTTGCTCGACGACCGGTCATTTGCTGTAAACTATGTCGGCAGCAGGTCCAGAAAAAAACCATCGGGGCGCTACAAACTGCACTATGAACTGCTTCAGAAGGGAATATCCGAAGAGATTATCGAGGAAGTCCTCAGCGATTATGACAGTAATGCTCACTGCCTGGATGCCGCTGTGAAAAAGCTGCCTTTTCTCAAAGGAGATGGTCGTTACAGGAGGAAAAAAATGTATACGTTTCTTATCAACAGGGGGTTTGACGGCCGGACGGTCGGCGAAACCCTCGACCAGCTTTTCGAAGCCTGAGCTGCTGGAGCGGATTCGCTACTCGCCACCTTGGTGCACAAGCGTCCCGACCGTTTCGCCGCCCAGTAACCGGGCAAGGTTCCCTTCCACATTCATGTTCATTACCACTATAGGAAGAAGGTTCTCCCTGCAAAGGGTTATGGCTGTCAAGTCCATAACCCTGAGATTTTTTTTCAGAACATCGAGATAGGAAATGCTCTTGTACATTTCAGCTTCCGGATTCTTCTCGGGGTCCGAGTCATAGACACCGCCAACACGGGTTCCTTTTACAATGACATCGGCCTCGATTTCAACGGCGCGAAGCGAGGCAGCCGTATCGGTTGTAAAGTAAGGATTACCCGTACCGGCGCCGAAGATAACCACCCGCTCCTTCTCAAGATGGCGTATCGCACGTCTGCGGATAAACGGTTCTGCAACTTGCTCCATCTTTATGGCGCTCATGAGACGTGTAAAAACGCCTTTTCGTTCAAGCGCGTCCTGAAAAGCCAGAGAGTTGATAACTGTTGCAAGCATACCCATGTGGTCCGCTTGAACGCGATCCATAATGGCTGCAGCCGAGGACAAGCCGCGAAAAATGTTGCCGCCGCCGATCACCAGCGCAATTTCAGCGCCGAGAGAAAGGGTTCTTTTTACTTCTTCTGCATAACGGTCCACTATGCGGGCATCGATGCCGTAGCCTTTATCTCCGGCCAAAGCTTCACCGCTTAATTTGAGCAGGATACGCTTGTAGTGTAACATGCCTGTATCTCCGGAAAAGGTATTTCGTGATAAAAAAAGCCTCGAACAACGAGGCTTTTAGTTATGTTACTCACCCAACTGATATCTGATGAAGCTGTTCACTGCCATCTGAATTCCATGCTGTTTTGCAAAATCTTTCAGCACATCCCGAACTTTTGCATTGCTGTCTTTGATAAAAGCTTGTTCGAGCAACACCACTTCTTGGTAGTATTTTTCCAGACGCCCCGTTATGATCTTGTCAAGAAACTGCTCCGGTTTGCCCTGACTTAGCGCCTGCTGACGGTAAATCTCCTTTTCTTTCTCAATATACCCGGACGGAACCAGTGAACGGTCAACGACAATCGGCGCCGCTGCTGCAACCTGCATGGCGATATCCTTCGCAAGAATCACGGTCTCGGCTGTGTTCCCGCCCGCAACTTCAACCATCGAGCCGAGCTTTGAACCTGGATGCACATAACCGGCCACAAGACCATCCTTTGTACTGGTGTAACCCAGACGCTTGAGTTCGATCTTCTCTCCGAGCTTTCCGGTCATGGTCGTGATTGCGTCAGCAACTGTTTCTCCATCATAAGCATCGCCCAGTGAAACATTCATCATCTTCTCAGCCGACTCAATACCCCCTTCAAGTGCAGTTTGAGCAATTGCTTCAGCAAAACCGGCAAAATCATCACCGCGCGCCACGAAATCAGTCTCACAGTTTAGTTCGAGAATGACCCCGGCAGCAGCAGCATCGTCTATCCTGACAGCAATAACACCTTCCCCGGCCTCACGCCCGGCGCGTTTGGCAGCAAGCGCTGCGCCTTTTTTGCGAAGGTATTCAACAGCTTTCTGCATGTCACCCCCGGTTTCTTCAAGGGCTTTTTTACAGTCCATCATACCAACGCCGGTTTTATCTCTCAATTCCTTTACCGTTTTTGCAGATATCTGGCTCATTACTTCTTAATGGTTTATGTATATAAGGACTCATGACAATTAAATAGAGGTGCCTTTAATCACTCTTCCGCTGTCTCTGTCTCCCCTTTCTCTGCCGCCGGTTCTTCTTCAGCGGCTTCTTCCTCCTCAGCCGCTGCATTTTCTTCGGCATACTGCTGACGGGCTCTGGCAATCGCTTCAGACACCCCTTTTACCATCAGTTCAATTGAACGGATGGCATCGTCGTTTGCAGGAATAACAAAATCAACTTCATCCGGATCACAGTTGGTATCGACAAGAGCGAAAATCGGAATGCCGAGTGAACGGGCTTCTCTCACGGCGATGTGTTCTTTCTTGATATCAACGACAAAAAGCGCTGCAGGAAGTCTGGTCATGTTGGCGATTCCGCCGAGAACTCTGACAAGCTTCTCTTTTTCACGCATCAGCATCAAGCGCTCTTTCTTGGTGATCATATCGAAGGTTCCGTCGGTTTCCATCCTGTCGATGGCGTTCATCCTGCGGATACTTTGACGGATTGTCGAAAAATTGGTAAGCATGCCGCCCAACCAGCGCTCCGACACATAGGGCATGCCTGCGCTTTCGGCTTCGGTCGAGATAATGGATTTGGCCTGTTTTTTGGTGCCGACAAACATGATCTCCTTGCCTGTCATGGCAATCGCCTCGATGGCCTTCATTGCTTCCTCGGCCATTACGAGGGTTTTCTTAAGATCGATGATGTGCACACCATTCTTCTCCATGAAGATGTACGGCTTCATCTTCGGGCACCAGCGCCGCGCCAGGTGGCCGAAATGCACGCCGGACCTGAGCATATCTTCAAGCTGGAACCTTGACGTTGTTTGTGTCTGCATAGCTTGTAACAGTTTTACCTCTACCCTGCCTGTATTGCACGGAATCCGACACATGAACGCCGGACACCACCGCACAACGTCCCCCGCCGAAACGGGTTAGCAGAATATGTGTTGTTGATAAATGTAGATAAAAAAGAAAACCTTATCGTTTGGAGAACTGGAATCTCTTGCGGGCTTTCTTCTGACCGTATTTCTTTCTCTCAACCATACGAGGATCCCTTGTCAGCAATCTGTCCTTACGGAACAATGCACGGCTTTCCTCGTCGACATCTACAAGGGCTCTTGCGACCGCAAGGCTTACCGCACCTGCCTGGCCGCTGATACCACCGCCGTGGACATTGATTTTAATGTCAAACTCGTCCTGTTTCCCGGAAAGCAGCAAGGGCTTGAGCGCCTCATTCTTTCTGTACTCATCTTTAAAATACCCATCTACAGGCAACTTGTTGACCGTAACAGTACCCTTTCCCGGAACAAGAAAGACCCTTGCAACCGAGGTTTTTCTGCGGCCCACTGCACTGATAACCTCTTTCATCACCATTAGTTTTGTTGTTAATTAACCTTCATTTCAACGGGACACTGGGCAGCATGAGGATGCTTGGGACCAGTATATACCTTGAGCTTTTTAAAAAGCATCCTGCCGAGGTTGTTGTGCGGCAGCATACCCCATACAGCTCTTTCAATAACCTTTTCGGGACTTTTTTGGAGAAGCTCCTTGACATTTTCAGTTTTTACGCCGCCGGGGTAACTGGAATGTGAGAAATAAGTCTTCTGATCCATTTTCTTCCCGCTCAGACCGACTTTCCCGGCGTTTGTTACAATAACGAAATCACCCGTATCGATATGCGGCGTGAACTGCGGCTTGTGCTTTCCACGCAGAACCTTTGCGATTTCACTGGCCAGACGGCCCAGCGCCTTGCCTTCTGCATCAACGACATACCACTTACGATCTACCTCACCGGGCTTTGCTGAATATGTCTTGAAACTTAACGTCTTACTCATCCTCGTATATTGTTAAAGGGAAACGTTCCAAAAAATTTGTCTGGCAATGTAATTTATTTCAAATAATTCTACAAACATTATACCTTGCGAAACCCCCGGCAGTCTTCTGCCGGCAATCAGCGAAAAAAGAATTAACGGCTCATGGCCGGTGTTTTACTTTTTACTTTTGCATTTTAACTTTTCAGCTCTTGCGATGAAACCTCTGGTAGCTCTTGTAGGCCGGCCGAATGTTGGAAAATCAACCCTGTTCAACCGGATATCACGCAGCAGGAGCGCCATTACAGACAGTACCCCCGGAGTGACCAGGGATCGCCATGTCGCATCCGCAGAGTGGCAGGGCCTGCAGTTCATGGTGATGGATACCGGGGGATATTGCCATGAAAAGGACAGTATCACCAAGGCTATGCTTGAACAGACGCTTACCGCTATCCGGGAAGCCGACGTCATTTTGTTTATGGTCGATGTACGTTCAGGACTGACCTACCTCGATCTCGACATGAGCAACATGCTCAAAAAGAACTTTCAGGACAAAGCTATTTACCTGGTGGTAAACAAGGTTGAAAGCCGCCAGCTTGCCTTTGAAGGCGAGGAGTTCCGCCGAACAGGTTTCACTGAGCCCTATTTCATCTCGGCACGCGAAGGAAACGGGGTAGCCGACCTTCTCGATGATGTTGTTGCATCTTTTCCCGAAGCAGCTCATGAAGAGGAAGTGGACACCGCTGTCAAACTTGCGGTCATAGGACGTCCCAATGTCGGAAAATCCAGTTTCGTCAACGCTCTGCTGGGTACCAACCGTCATATCGTTTCAAACAAGCCCGGTACCACAAGGGACGCTATAGACAGCAAGTTCAGGCGCAACGGACGGGATTTTGTACTGATCGATACCGCCGGCCTGCGCAAACGGACAAAGATTGACCAGGGCATTGAGTTTTACAGCTCCCTGCGTACGGAAAAGTCCATCGAGCGCTGCAATGTAGCACTGCTCCTGATCGATGCGGAAAAAGGCTTGGAAAAACAGGATATCAAGATCATACAGATGGCCGTCGAGCGCAAAAAAGGGGTTCTGATTCTTGTCAACAAATGGGACCTTGTTGAAAAGGACTCGAAAACAAGCCAGAAGTACAGCGACGGAATCTATGACCAGATCGGCAATCTCTCCTGGATTCCGGTACACTTCATTTCCGCACTGACAAAAAAGAACCTGTATAAAGCCATTGACACAGCTTTTGAAATTTCGCAGAACCGCCAAAAGCAAATCAGTACAAGCGCACTCAACAGGTTTCTGCAGAATGCGCTTGCAGAGGTTCCTCCCTCTTCGAAATCGGGCCGGGAGCTGAAGATAAAATACATGACCCAGATTGGCGCCCCGCATCCGGTGTTTGCGTTCTTCTGCAATAACCCGGAGCTCGTTCTGAACAATTACAAACGGTTTCTTGAAAAACGCCTGCGGCAGGCATTTGATTTCACCGGAGTTCCGGTATCATTTCGTTATAAAAAAAAATAACCTAAGTTAAGCGTTTCACATTGTTTCACTCAGCAACGACAAGCGACAAGAGGGAACCGGCAGGCAGTTGGCAAAAGAATAGTGACGAGTAATCAGTGACGAGTGACGAGAGGGAAGGTGCTAAGTGTTAAGTGTTAAGTGTTAAGTGTTAAACGGGAGAAAATAATCGGAATTCGGGGTCGAAAGGGAATCAGTTGGCAGTCGGTAGGCAATATGAGGTAAAAAAAGGAGT
>JANQGE010000109.1 GCA_028277485.1 Chlorobium sp. | reverse complement strand
TTTATTTATTCCGCGCTTCAATTGCATCGTTGATCGGTGCTCGAAATCCTCATGTACACTGTGTACACTCCGGTTTCTGCGCTCCGTTCGCCTTGCACTCGAACCGCTCATGACAATAAATAGAGGTGCCCTTGAATGTATGTATTGCAGGGCAAGTTCTGCAAAAAATTGAAGGAGAATATAATAAAAAAACGCTGAAGCGCAAGCAGCCCGTTTCTGTGCTCCGTCCACCTCGTACTCAAATCGTTCACGACAATTTATAGAAGTGCCCTCGAATGAAACCACGCTTTGTCTTTGGGAGGCTTTTTTTGATATACTGTACTTATTTTAGTACATTCTCATATGAATGAACCAAAGCTTGAAGTTCGATTTTATAAAACCGATGGCGGTACAGAGCCTGTCCGAGACTGGTTAAAGGAACTACCGGCAGCCGATCGAAAAAAAATCGGCGAAGACATCAAGACGGTTCAGTTTGGGTGGCCTTTTGGTATTCCGATTTAAAATTGGCAATAAACCGAATGAGGAGTACGTGATGAACAAGAAAAATATTGGCAGCAGTTTTGACGATTTTCTTGAAAAAGAAGCTATCCTCGACGAAACGACAGCAGTGGCTATAAAGCGGGTAATTGCATGGCAAATCGATCAGGAAATGAAAGCGCAGAAGCTGACCAAATCCGCTATGGCAAAGAAAATGCATACAAGCCGCTCTGCTCTGAACCGCCTGCTTGACGAAAACGACACCAGCCTTACTCTGACCACGCTTTCGCGTGCGGCATCTGTACTTGGAAAAAAATTCAGGATTGAGCTTACTAACTGAGGTGTATGACAGGAAAGACTTCAAACCTTTTCCAACCCATGCAGCACACCCTTATGATAAATCCCTACGGCCCGGCCTTTCATGGTTCTGTCAAGGAACGGGGTATTTCTTGACTTTGACCGGACGAGGTCTTCGGTATAAGTCCAGGTTTCTTCGGGATCAATGAATGTAAAATTGGCAGGACATCCCGGTTCGAAAAGCAAGGGGGGAAGTCCCATGATTTTTCTCGGGTTGGAGGAGAGCAGTTCGATTGCCCGGTAGAGGCTTATCGTTCCGGTATGAACCAGTTCGGAGAGGGTCAGTCCGACCGAGGTTTCCAGTCCGATAATGCCATAAGCAGCCTGGTCAGGAGGGCACTCTTTTTCATGCCTCGAATGCGGTGCGTGGTCGCAGGCTATGGCGTCGATTGTACCGTCCGTGAGCGCTTCCAGGATCGCCTCCCGATTTTCGCGGCTGGACAGCGGCGGCTTCATGATGTAATTGCCTTTGTCTTCAGCGTCGTACAGGTCCTGTTCAGTGAGTGTAAAGTGGTGTGGAGTGACTTCACAGGTGATCCGCATCCCTTTTGCTTTTGCCTGGCGGACAAGGTTCAGGGCTCCGCCGGTGCTGATATGCGCCACATGATACTTCGGGGGGGAGATCGGCGGCCTGAGCTTGTGTTTCTGGAGGTATTCTATCAGATGGATATCTCTTGCGAGCGTTATAATTTCTGCGGCCTCCGGTATTCCCTTGATCCCGAGAAGCGCCGAGTAGGTCCCTTCGTTCATGACACCGCCTGCCGTGAGGGAGGTGTCCTCACAGTGCTGGATTACCAGAAGGTCGAAGCTTGCTGCATATTCGAAAACCAGCCGCATCATCCGGCTGTTCTGCACGGCGGTCCCGTCATCCGAAATCGAGGTTATACCGTAAGAGCGGAGTTTGCCGTAAGGGGATAGTTTTTCTCCCTTGCTTTCCTCGGTCATGGCGGCAACGATCTCGATGTCTACCGGAAGATCACGTGAATTATGTTTGATAAACGCGGCACCTAAAGGACTGTCGATGACCGGTTTTGTGTTGGGCATGACGGCTACCCCGGTGAACCCTCCGGCTGCCGCGGCTCGGGATCCCGTTTCCAGGGTTTCCTTGTATTCCTGTCCGGGTTCCCTGAAGTGGCAGTGCATGTCGAAAAGTCCTGCCGCAACAACCTTGCCGTTCATGTCGATAACACGGTCTTCGGCACCGGGCGGGATGGTTTCCGTATCCATGACAATCGTATCGATGATCCCTGTTTCCGAAACCTTTACCGACCCCCGCATATCGAGGTTCTGAGCCGGGTTTATCAGCCTTGCGCCCTGGAAAATAATGTTCATGATTTGCGATTGGTTGATTGATGGGCATCCCTGTCTGTTCTGTGCCCTGATTTACTGTTCGACGGCAGCATCGAGTCCGGTCAGCACGATTGTGCCGTTCTTCTCTTTCAATGAGAGCTCTGCATGCAGCTTGTCCCCGCGGTTGGCTGTTCCCACCCCTTCAGGAGTGCCGGTAAACAGGATATCTCCTGCCCGCAGTCCGTAAATATACGACAAATAAGAGATCAGCGATGCCGTGTCGAAAAGCATCTTTTCAGGTTCTCCTCTCTGGACGGTTTTTTCGTTGAGCCGGAGTTCGAAAGCAAGCGATTTCGGGGAGATGATGTGCTCGGCCGGAACAAAATCCGATACCAGGGAGCTGTTCCTGAATCCTTTGCTTTTAAGCCACGGCTCGCCTTTCTTTTTTGCCTCCATCTGTACATCACGAAGTGTCATGTCCAGTCCTACCCCGTATCCCGCCACAAAGGAAAGGGCGTCCCGTACAGGGATGTTATTCGCGTTTTTGCCTATCAGCACCACCAGTTCTGCCTCATAGTGCATGTTTTGCGATATCGGCTTTCCCTGAAACAGAGGAATGGACGTTGTGCCATCAAAGGAGAGAGAAGAAGAGGGTTTGAGGAAGATTATCGGTTCTTCGAGGCTTTCCGCTTTTCTTTCTCCGGGTTCATCTTCTGATTCCCACAGCAGCATTTCTTTGGCATGCATCTGGTAGTTCTTGCCGACACAATATATTGAAAAGGGGTTGAGGGACGCGGCTGGTATAAGATTCATGTTGTTTGTTTTTTGGTTTGACGACACCTCAATTTGTTGTACGCCCCGGTTGCTCGGTTATATCGATCCTTCCACGCCCGGTGGCTTTATGTTATGAACTGCAAGAAGACTGTTAATTTAGTATCTTAACCATTTGTGAAATGCCATCTTGTATTGCGGGGTGGCAAATATACAGGTATATAATCAATGCCCGGAAAACAGGAAACAGGTTTAGGCCGGTTGGCTGCCGGAAGCAAGGACAGCATCAGAAAAAAGCTGAGGAATGTTCGGGCTTCAATGGGGGTTAATGAGTGGAGGTCGGGAAGTCTCCTCATTGCGGATAGGGTTTTTCAGATACCGGAATTTCGTCATGCATCGAGTGTCATGCTCTATTTATCCATGAACGACCGGCATGAAGTCGATACGGCACCTCTCATAAAACGTATTGCGGCCGTGGGAAATATCCGCATGTTTGTCCCGTCTGTCCGCGGAGAGTCTCTCTGTGCCGTACCTTTCAATGAAGGGGATCCTGTTGTTGACGGGAGGTTCGGCCAGCCTGAGCCTGCTGTGCAAAGACCGGCTACACAAGTAATGCCTCAAATAGTTGCTGTTCCTGCCGTTGCCGCTGATCGCAAAGGCAGGCGTCTGGGTTACGGAAAAGGATATTACGATTGTTTCGTCGCCGGACTGCGGAAAAGAGGCGGGAACCCCTTTGTGCTTGCATTGGCATTTTCTTTCCAGCTTCTGGATGTTCTGCCTGAAGATCCATGGGACGAGAAACTTGACTGTATTGTTACTGAAGACGAGGTGCTGAGATTTCAATAACCATGAATGCAATTTTTATGATGGACAAGAACACAGATTTTGTTGAAGAGCCGGTTGCGACACATGATTTTCAAAACTCCGCTTACTATGTGAACCGCGAATTGAGCTGGATGGCTTTTAACCAGAGAGTGCTTGAAGAAGCCTTGTCTCCTGATGCCCATCCGCTGCTTGAAAGGGTGAAATTTATTGCCATTTTCAGTTCAAATCTCGATGAGTTTTTCATGATCCGGGTTGCCGGGCTTGAGGACCAGTACGAAGCGGGAATACAAGATCGGTCGATTGACGGTCTTACCCCGCAGGAACAGATCGAAAAAATCCGTGAGGGCGTTATCGAACAGTTTCGACAGAGAAACGACTGCTTTTACGGGGATATATGCCCTGAACTGAACCGGCACGGCATTGAATTTGTCGAGTACCAGGACCTTCAGGCTGGTCAGGAAGAGATATTGCAGCAATATTTCAGGCATGAGATCTTTCCCGTGCTTACACCTCTGGCGGTTGATACCGGCCATCCTTTTCCCTTTGTGTCTAACCTTTCTCTGAATCTGGCCGTTGAGCTGGAGGATCTTGAGACCCAGGCGCTGAAATTTGCAAGAGTGAAAGTTCCGAGTATTTTGCCAAGAATACTTCGCCTCGATAGGGTCGAAGGGCTGGATTTCGGTGATGACCGGATACGGCTGCTCTGGCTTGAAGATCTCATCCGGAACAATCTGGGACAATTGTTTCCCCAGATGAGGGTTGTCCAGTGTCATCCGTTCAGGATTATCCGCGATGCTGACATAGAGATCGAGGAAGACGAAGCGGGCGATCTCCTTGAGACGATCGAGCAGGGCATACGTTCCAGGAGATATGGAAAAGTCGTACGCCTTGACATAACGCCGTCCATGCCGGATTCGATGAGGAAGATCCTGATAAAAAACCTTGAAGTTCATTCCCGGAACGTTTATGAGATGTCCGGTACTCTGGGTCTGAGCGATCTGATGGAGATGATGAGGATCGAAAAGCCGGAACTTAAAGATGAGCCGTTTGCTCCTGACAATCCTCTTGAGGAGAAAGTGGGCGGCGATATTTTCAGCGCCATACGTCAGGGCGACCACCTGCTGTATCATCCGTACGATTCTTTTCAACCGGTTGTTGATCTTATCAATCAGGCGGCGAGCGATCCGCAGGTGCTTTCCATCAAACAAACTCTTTACAGGGTCGGCAGCAATTCACCCGTGGTTCGGGCACTGATGAACGCGGTTGAAGAAGGCAAACAGGTTGCGGTTCTTGTCGAACTCAAGGCGCGCTTCGACGAAGAGAACAACATCGGCTGGGCGAGAGCTCTGGAAGATGTCGGCGCTCATGTGGTGTATGGTTTTGTCGGCCTGAAAACGCATGCAAAACTTACCCTTGTTGTCCGCAGGGAGCACAGCAAGCTGAAACGCTATCTGCATCTCGGCACCGGCAACTATAACCCGGTCACGGCAAAGATATACACCGACTACAGCTATCTTACCGCCAACGAGCTGCTTGCCAATGATGTGTCGGAGCTTTTCAACGCCCTCACCGGCTACTCGAAGCATACCACGTACAGAAAACTGATTGTATCACCGGTCAATACCCGTCAGAGGATTATCGAGATGATAGACCGGGAAATAGAGTGGCAGAAAAAGGAGGGCAGCGGCCGGATAATTATGAAAATGAATGCCCTTGTCGACAGCAAAACCATTCGGGCGCTTTACAGGGCGTCGTGCGCCGGTGTTGTCACTGACCTGATAATTCGCGGAATCTGCTGCCTTATTCCGGGGATAAACGGGGTCAGTGAGAACATTCGTGTAGTCAGTATTATCGGAAGATTTTTAGAACACAGCAGGGCTTATTATTTTCGGAACGGCGGAATGGATGAACTTTTTCTCGGGAGTGCCGATATCATGCCGAGGAACCTTGACCACAGGGTGGAAGCGTTGTTTCCCATCATGGACAAAGAATTGATAGAAGTCGTCAAATCCGAGCTTGAGCTTATTCTCAGCGACAATATGAAGTCATGGAAAATGACTTCCGATGGTTCGTATGTAAAGGCCAGCAACGACAAACCCCGAGTAAACAGCCAGAGTATATTTCTCAATCAGGCATCAAAGAAAAAATCGATATGTAAATTTAAAGTAAACGGATTATGAAAATAGCCATTGGAAGTGATCATGCGGGTTATGCACTAAAGAAAACCGTTTATGCCTGGCTCGAGAAGCAAGGCCACGAAGTTAACGACATGGGTACCTGGTCGGAAGAGTCGGTGGATTATCCGGATTATGCCCGCAAGGTTGCTGAGGCTGTTGCCCGTGGAGAGCAGGACCAGGGGGTGCTGCTCTGCGGGACGGGGGTCGGTGTGTCGATCGTCGCCAACAAGGTCAGGGGGATTCGGGCGGCACTGGTCTTTAGCCCTGACATTGCAAGCCTTGCCCGACAGCACAATAATGCTAATATTATGTGTTTTCCTGCAAGATTCACCGACGGCGAGACAATTGAAAAAAGCCTTGACAACTGGTTTGCCGCTGAATTTGAGGGTGGAAGGCATGAGCGTCGTGTTGCGAAGATTGAACTTTAGGGAACCTCTATTAATTTGCCGCATGATCCGAATACTTCGTTGGGCGGATAGGGAAGGCGCTCACGACAATTAATAGAGGTGCCCTTTAGGAATTATCCCGAGTGAGAGGTTGTTGTTAGTGCTGAACGGGAATGCGTGGGCGCCGAATGCCGGAAGGAACGGGTTTTGTTTTTTTACTTTGGACTTTTTGTGATGAGCATTGTACAGCGATATATCGATACGGATTACCCGATTTTTCAGGCCGGGGAAAAGGCGCTTGATGTGCTTTCCCGACTGCAGGAACTCAGGCTGCAGGAGGCTCCGGTACTGAAAGAGGGCAAGCTTTTTGCGCTGGTGTGCCCTGATGATCTGCATTGGGCTGCCGAGGTTAAAGGCGGCGCGGGGTCCGGGCCGCGGCTTGAGCAGATGCAGTTCAATATACCGGAAACACTGGACCAGGATGAACATATTCTGGATGTCTTCGACCGGCTCGGCGAAAACCGCAGGGGCGATGTTCTTCCGGTGGCAGATGAGGACGGTACCTATAAGGGGGTTGTTGCCAAGTCCGTGCTTCTTCGAGAGATAGCTTTCCTGTTCCATTTTTCGGAAAAAGGAGCTACCCTTGAGATCGAGGCTCCCGCCCTGGGGATAAAAGTCTCTGAAATCATCGGTGTCATCGAAAAAAATGATGCGATGGTGCTAAGTTTCGGTGTTGTCGAGCCGGAGCCGGGTGCGCAGACGATGGTTATGACCTTCAGGGTGCAAAGCCGGGATGTTTATCGTCTTGTTACAAATCTCGAGAAGTACGGTTATGTTATCCGTTACGCGAAATCTTCCGCGGATGGAGGCGTTGACGGACTTCGTGAAAAGGCCCTCGAATTCATGCGCTACATCGACATGTAAGGGCTTATCGATCGGCCTTACAATGGCCTCGTTTAACTGCTTTTTGTAATCCTTCGTACTTATATGTCTGAAAACCCGTCTGCTGTTAGAGAAAGGATAAGGACCAAGGTTAACGAACTGTATTCCGAAATCGTCGAGATACGCCGTGAAATTCACCGCCATCCGGAGCTGTCGTTCCAGGAATTTCGCACAACTGCCCTGATACGCGAGTATCTTCTCCGGTTGGGCCTGAAAATAGAGCACGATTTTCTCGAGACCGGCATTGTCGCCCTGCTGGAAGGCAAACGTGCCAAAACGGAGCGGACGCTTGTCACCCTTCGGGCCGATATCGATGCTCTTCCGGTCCAGGAAGAGAACAACCATGACTTCTGCTCCGAAGAAGATGGAAAAATGCACGCCTGCGGTCACGACATGCATACCGCCATACTTTTGGGGACTGCGGCTGTGCTGGTGGAAATGAGGGAAGTCCTTGCCGGAGACGTACTTTTTCTTTTCCAGCCTGCGGAAGAAAAAGCTCCAGGAGGTGCCAAACCGCTGCTTGAAGCCGGACTTTTCCGCCACTACAAGCCATCGGCAATTTTTGCGCTTCATTGTTTCCCGCACCTTCAAACCGGGAAGATCGCTCTTCGTGAAGGCAGCCTGATGGCTGCCGCCGACGAACTTTACATCACGGTGCGCGGGGAAGGGGGGCATGCTTCGGCCCCCCATAAAGTTGCCGATCCTGTGCTTGCCGCTGCACATATCATTACTTCCGTGCAGTATCTGGTCAGCAGGGTGGTTCCGCCTTACGAACCCGCTGTTGTCTCCATAAGCTCGGTCAACGGCGGCAACGCTACCAATGTCATTCCCGGCAAGGTTGCCATGTCCGGCACTCTGCGTACCATGAACGAACACTTGCGTGCCCTGCTGAAGAAGCGTCTCAGGCAAACTGTCGAGCATACTGCTCTGGCGCTGGGTGTGAAGGCGGAGCTCGAGATCGTCGACGGTTATCCTGTGCTGGTTAACCATCCTGAAACCACCCGTGCCGTGCGTCAAACTTCGGTTGCATATCTCGGAGAGGATAACGTAGAAGAGTGCGAGCCTCTGATGACGGCCGAGGATTTCTCCTACTACCTGCAGCACTGTCCCGGTACTTTTATTCAGCTCGGGACCGGCAAGCAGGAACCTTATGGCACCCTGCATTCACCGTTTTTCGATCCCGACGAATCGTCGATCATCACCGGCATGGGAGTTATGGGGTATGCTGCCTGGAGCTGGCTGGAGGCACGAAATGCCGGTATCGAATAATTTCCTTACGCTTTGTTGTCCGATCCCAGCACATGAATGATTTTGTGCTTGTAAAGCTCTTTCAGGGAATCTCTGGCCGGGCCGAGGTATTTTCTCGGGTCGAACTCTCCGGGTTTTTGATCCAGCACTTTGCGAACTGCAGCGGTCATGGCAAGACGGCCGTCGGAATCAATATTGATTTTGCATACGGCGGATTTGGCGGCTTCTCTGAGCTGGTCTTCACTGATGCCTATGGCGTCTTTCAGCTTGCCCCCATGCTCGTTGATAATGGTTACCAGGTTCTGCGGTACCGATGAGGAGCCGTGCAGCACGATAGGAAAACCGGGGATGCGTTTTTCTATTTCGGTGAGGATGTCAAGGCGTATTTTCGGGTCTTCTCCCGGCTTGAACTTATAAGCACCGTGCGATGTTCCTATAGCAATTGCGAGACTGTCGACACCGGTTTTGGTGACAAAATCCTCTACTTCTTCAGGCTGTGTATAGGTGTGTGTTTCTGAGGAGACTTCATCCTCGACTCCGGCAAGAACGCCAAGCTCACCCTCAACGGTAACGTCGTGCTGGTGAGCGTATTCCACGACTTTACGGGTAAGAGCGACGTTGTCGTCGTAGCTCAGATGAGAGCCGTCGATCATGACGGATGAAAAACCGGTTTCAATGCAGTCCTTGCAAAGTTCGAAACTGTCTCCGTGGTCGAGGTGCAGTACTATAGGGATGGGTGTGCCCATCTCTTCGGTGTACTCGACAGCTCCGCGTGCCAGATGGCGGAGCAGGGTTTGGTTGGCGTAGTTGCGGGCTCCTTTTGAAACCTGAAGAATGACCGGCGATTTTGTTTCAACGCAGGCCATGATGATCGCCTGGAGCTGTTCAAGGTTGTTGAAGTTGTATGCGGGGATAGCGTAGCCGCCCTTGACGGCTTTAGCGAAGAGTTCTCTGCTGTTCTGAAGGCCAAGTTCTTTGTAGCTGATAGGTTTCTTTTGCATCAAGAGATCTCCCTTGGTTATTTTGGTGCGAAAGTACGTGAAAATTAACAGAAGTCGGAGAACAAGTGGCCATAAATATAATATATTTGCGTTTGCATTCAAGGTGTGTTTGTCACTTAAAGTCTGGGAAAAGCAATCCATGTATATAAGCTCGAAAAAGTACCTTTTGCTCATTGCCCTTTTTCTGTTTTCTCTCGTATTGCCGCTTTCGGCAGTGCAGTCTGAAACAGACCGGGTGCCGGTGGAGGATGTTGTTTTCAGGGCTTCTCCGGTTCAGGAAGAAGCCGAAAGGTATCTCAGCAGATATCTTAAGCAGTATCATTTCAGGAAGGTGGTGGTCAATGACTCTCTGTCTCAGGAGATTCTCTCGCGCTATCTTGACCAGCTCGACGAGTCAAAGAGTTATTTTCTTGCTTCCCAGGTCGAGACATTTCGCAGGGAGATGGGCGACAATATCGACGATGAGTTTCTTGCCGGCAAAGCCGGTGCGGGTTTCAGGGTCTACAACCGTTTTCTGAAACAGGCGAAACAAAAAATGCGTTTTATAATCGCCCAGCTTGATACTGCCCGTTTTGATTTCGGCGTCAATGAGACTTTTGATCTCAAAAGAAACGATGCCCTGTGGCCTGCTGACACGGCTCAACTGCAGGATCTGTGGCGCAAGGAGGTCAAGTACCAGCTGCTTAACCTCAAGTATTCCGGTGAAGAAAACGGGGAAGACCCTCGCAAGGTGCTTGCCAAGCGTTATAAAAACCGTCTTTCTCTGCTTGAGCAACAGACGGCTGAAGATGCTTTCCGGGCATATACCTACGCCCTGACGACATCGTTCGATCCTCATACGAACTATTTCTCGCCGCAGGATTTCGAGAATTTCCAGATCGATATGAGCCGTTCGCTTGAAGGTATCGGAGCCAAGCTTCAGATGGAGAACGAGCACACTGTTGTTCACGAAATTATTCCCGGCGGCCCTGCATTCAGGGGCAATCTGCTCAAGAAAGGCGACAGGATTACCGGTGTCGGCCAAGGCATTCAGGGGGAGATCGTTGACATTGTCGGATGGAGAGTCAGGGATGTCGTCCATCTTATCCGCGGCAAGAAGGGATCCGTTGTGCGCCTGAAGATTCTCCCGGTCAGTCAGGGAAACAAAGGTCCTGCAAAGGTTATCAGGATAACCCGTGATGAAGTCAAGCTCGAGGAGCAGTCTGCCCGTAAAGAGATTATCAGCCATGACGGCAAGAAGATCGGGGTCATAACCGTCCCGGCATTCTACCTTGATTTCGAAGGGCAGAAACAGGACGAGCCTGATTACAAGAGCACAAGCAGGGATGTCAGAAAAATTCTGACCGAACTGAGGCAGGAAGGTGTAGATGGGATTGTGCTTGACTTGAGGAACAACGGGGGAGGAGCACTCGAAGAAGCTGTCAAGCTGACCGGTCTTTTTATCCAGGACGGTCCCGTCGTACAGATAAAGAATTCACGTGGCGGGATCGTTGTCCTGCGTGACGAGGAGCTTGATGTAGGATACTGCGGGCCGCTCGCTGTTCTGGTTAACCGTTACAGTGCCTCGGCATCGGAAATACTTGCTGCGGCAATTCAGGATTATGGCAGGGGGGTGGTTATCGGCGGCAGGACGTTCGGAAAAGGTACCGTACAAAGCATTCTCAAGATCAACAGGCCGTTCAACTTCTTTTACAAAAACGATGCCGATCTCGGCCAGCTGAAGTTGACCGTAGCCAAATTTTACCGCATTTCAGGTGAAAGCACCCAGCATCTCGGAGTAACGCCCGACATTGTTTTCCCTTCACTCATCGACAGCAGAATGGTTGGCGAAGATACATATACGAGCAGTCTTCCCTGGGATGTCATTCCTGCAGTGAAGCATCCTGAAACAGATCGGCTGGCGGTTGAGGACATAAAGGCTCTCAAGAAAAGGCTTCGCGAGAGGACAGACCGTGATTCTCTCTATGTCCGGTATGTCAATGACCTGAATGTGTTGAGCGGTTTCAGGAAAAAAGAGAGCATATCGCTGTACGAACCTGCCTTCAAGGCCGAAATGGAACAGGTAAAGGGTTTCGAGGCACAGTGGAACAAGGATGAGGATCAGCCGGATCTTCTCCTTACGCAATCTGCGGCGATTGTTGCGGACCTGGCTGATCTTTCACAGGATAAGCTCGCGGGGGGGGAACGTATGCTCTGGCAGGCTAACGGGAGCCGCAAATAACATTGAGCTGCTGAAATGGAAACAGGCCGCAGACAAGGGTGAATGCGGCGAACGGCATTGTTTATTATCGCAGCCCGGACCTGGCGGCCTTTATCTGTTCATCAACCGAAGCAAACGAAGTGCTGCCATGGGATTGTTTTGTGTTAATGCTTGTTTCCGGTTTCAGGGCGTCATAAATATCTTGGTCAAACAGTTCGGAAAACTCCCTGTAGGTTTCCAAAGGAATTTTTGACAGAGCGGTTCCCGATTCAAGCGCGTAAGTCACGATTTTTCCGGTTACCCGGTGTGCCTCGCGAAAAGGCAGATCCTTTCTCACCAGATACTCCGCGATTTCCGTTGCAAGGCTCAGATCCTCGCCGGTCAGCTTTGCCAACCTTTCCTCGTTCAGCTTTGTATGTTTCAGCATTTTCGTGAAGATTCTGACGCTTGAGATCGTCGATTCTGAAGCATCGAACAAAGGCGGTTTGTCTTCCTGCATATCCCGGTTGTAAGAGAGAGGGAGGCTTTTCATGACCGTCAGGATGTTCATCAGGTCGCCGTACACCCTGCCGGTTTTGCCGCGAACCAGTTCAGCGATGTCGGCATTTTTCTTCTGCGGCATGATAGACGAGCCTGTGGAGAAAGCGTCGCTGATCTCAAGGTAGTTGAATTCGGAAGTGCTCCAGAGGATCATGTCCTCGCAAAACCTCGAGAGGTGCATCATGATGATCGAGCATGCCGAGATGAACTCGATGATGGTATCCCGGTCGCTTACCGCATCGATGCTGTTCCGGAACAGACCACCGAAATCCAGCAGTTCCATGCTTCTTTTCGCATTGAGCGGTAATGTGCTGCCGGCGAAGGCAGCGGCGCCGAGCGGGGAGATGTCGACCCGTTTGTAGAGGTCATGCAACCTTTCCCCGTCGCGTTGAAACATGTTGAAATAGGCCAGGTAGTAGTGCCCCGCCGAGATGGGCTGTGCCCGCTGCAGATGGGTGTAGCCGAAAATGATCGTATGCCGGTAAGTTTCGGCTTTCTCGAGCAGCAGTTTTTTCAGGCCTTTCAGTGCATTCCCCAGTTCTCCGATAGCCCGTTTCATGTATAACCTCGTATCGGCGGCAACCTGGTCGTTCCGGCTCCTGCCCGAATGCATCTTGCCTGCTATCGGGCCGATCTTTTCCTTCAGACGGTTTTCTATCACCGTATGGATATCCTCATCTTCCCAGTCGGGCACCAGTGCTCCTGAGCTGATTTCCTGCTCGATTTCTTCCAGACCCTCGATGATGAGTCTTGCTTCCTCGACCGGGATGATCGCTTCTTCCGAAAGCATCATGACATGCGCGATCGAGCCCCTGATATCCTCCTGGTACAGCGCCTTGTCCACGTCAACCGAAGAAGAGAAGAGCAGTGCTTCCCGGTCGAACGGTTCTGCAAAACGGCTTTGCCACAAAAGTTCTTTTTCAGCTCCTTTTTTCATACTCGTCAGTGTGAAAGTCAGGTTGGTGAAGTCATAGCCGGAAGATAAGAAAATAAGGATGCTCTGAAAAGCTCCTGTTCTTGCTTGAATCAGGGTTATAAAGCACTTTAAAAATCAAAGTTTATTACCATAACCGGAAAAACCGGATTTGCTCGTTCCTTTTCTTTCGGGGTTCGCCGTCGGTAACCCAGGGATTCGGAGGGTGATTACCGCTGTATATTGTCGTGGGCGAGATGCCCTTATGTTCCATGTTTGGAGTTGACTTCGCTGTACGTTTTGAGGCCGAGTCCGTAAATGTGGATGAACCCTTCGGCAGCCTTGTGATTGAAGGTGTCAGCCTCGGTGTAGGTCGCGAGTTCTTCATTGTAAAGCGACCAGGGAGAGGTTCTGCCGAGAAGCGTGACGGAGCCTTTGAAGAGTTTGACGCGAACCAGGCCGGTGACATTTTTCTGGGTGGCATCAATAAAGCCGTCGAGAGCTTCACGCAACGGAGAAAACCAGGTGCCGTTGTAAATCAGGTTTGCATAATCCTGACCGATAGTGTTCTTGTATTGGAATACGGTTTTCTCAAGGGTCAGCCTTTCAAGTTCCCGATGTGCAAAATGCAGGATGCTTGCGGCCGGAGCTTCATAGATTTCTCTGGACTTGATGCCGACAACGCGGTTTTCGATCATGTCGAGGCGACCGATACCATGGGCGGCGCCGGTCCTGTTGAGTTCCGTTATGAGGTCGAGGCCCTCCATTTTCTTCCCGTCAAGCGCAACGGGAGTACCCTGCTCGAATTCGATGTCGATAACCGCTGCCTTGTCCGGGGCTTTTTCGGGAGATGTGGTTATCTGGTAGGCATCTTCCGGCGGGGGAATCATGGGATTTTCAAGAACGCCGCACTCGATACTGATGCCCCAGATGTTCTCGTCGATCGAGTAGGGACTTTTCCTGGTTGCTGACACGGGGATGCCGTGCTGCTGCGCATAAGCGATCTCGGCTTCACGTGAGGTGAACTCCCATTCGCGGAGAGGAGCAAGTACTTTCAGGTGCGGCGCGAGAGAAGCAAAAGTGACTTCGAAACGAACCTGATCGTTGCCCTTGCCGGTGCATCCGTGGGCCAGCGTGGTGCAGTTTTCGGCCAGTGCGACGTCGACGAGGGTTTTTGCAAGCAGGGGACGTCCGAGCGCAGTCGCCAGAGGGTAGACATCCTCGTAAAGAGCCCCCGCTTTGAGGGCGGGCCAGATGTACTCCTGGATAAACGTCTTGCGGAGGTCGAGGAACGAGAAGCTTGACGCACCTGTAGCGATTGCTTTTTCTTCAAGATTCTCGATCTCTTTCTGCTGGCCGAGGTTGCCCGTGACGGCAACAATCTCGGCGTCGTATTTGTTTTTCAGCCATTTTATCATGACGGATGTATCAAGGCCGCCGGAATAGGCAATAGCGATTTTTTCCTTGTTCATGGTGTGCGATTTCAGATTTTTAAAAGATTGGATTGAATATAGCCCAGTGTTGACCGGATGTCGCGGATCGAGGCCGGAATGACAAGAACGGTATCGTCTCCGGCAATCGTCCCGAGAATTTTCGGGTTCCTGAGGTGGTCGATAAAGGAGCCGACCCCATGTGCCCTGCCCGGCAATGTTTTGATGACTATCGTCGTTTCATTGGCCTCTATTGTCTGGATCTCCATTTCTACAAGTCCTTTGATCATCTGTCCGGGGTTGTCTTCAGGAAAAATGAGCCGGTAGCCGGCAGCGGTCCGGGAGCGCAGAACGCCCAGCTCCGAACAATCCCTCGACAAGGTAGCCTGGGCAACTTCGATGCCTGCGTTTTCCAAAAGCTGCATGAGCTCGTGCTGATTGCACACTTCACTGCCGAGAAGGATCTCCTTGATTTTCCGCTGTCGATTTTGCTTGCTCATGGCTTTTCTGATTTCAGGATTTGAGCTTTCTGGCGACATTCTGAAGCCTGTGCGTAAGATGAAACTTCCTGTACTCTTCATGGTTGAGCAGTTTGACCAGTAATGCTTTTTGCACATGCAGGCGGTTTTCCGCCTCGTCCATGATAATGGACCGAGGGCCGTCCATAACCTCGCTGGTTATTTCCTGTCCGCGGTGAGCCGGCATACAGTGCATGACTACCGCGGAAGGTTTGGCTGCCCCGAGCAGTGCGGAATTGATCTGGAATGCCCGGAATGTGTCGAGCCGTTTTTCGGCCTTGTCTTCCTGGCCCATGCTTGTCCAGACATCGGTGTACAGAACGTCGGCATCCCTCGCGGCTTTCATGGGATCGTGAATGATCTCGACACTGCCGGAGGAATTCTTTCTGGCCGATTCAAGAATCCGTGCATCCGGCATGTATCTTTCGGGGCACGCCAGCACGAAGTGAAATGGCAGTATTCCGGCAAGCTCTATCCAGGAGTTTGCCACATTGTTCCCGTCGCCGACAAATACCACCTTGATGTTGCTGTGCCACAGCCCTTTTTCGTAGAGTGTAAACGCATCGGCAAGAATCTGGCAGGGATGAGAAAGATCCGTGAGCGCATTGACTACGGGTATCGAGGCGTGCTTTGCAAGGGCTTCGATGACCGAGTGTTCATGCAGTCTCGCCACGATTGCGTCGTTGTAACGCGAAAGCAGCTGTGCAATGTCCTCGACAGCTTCCCGGGAGTTGACACCTATGGATTTGCCTTCGAGGTTGATGGCGTATCCGCCGAGTTCATGAATACCGATCTCAAATGAAACTCTTGTCCTGAGTGAAGGCTTGCTGAATATCATGGCAACCGTTTTACCGGCAATCGGCTTGTATGGCTCGACAGCGGGAGCTTTCTGGCGCTGTTTTTTAATGAACAGGGAAAAGTCGAAAAGCTCTATAATCTTGCCGGCATCCAGATGAGAAAAGCCGAGAAAATCCCGTTTGCTTGCATGTGTTTTCAATAGACAGTTCTCCCTAAATTGAGCGTTTTAAATTGTGCAGTGTATGAGGTCGGCATTCAGCTTCCTTTTCCGTGACAAACTGGGTTCCGACTCCCCGGTCGGTGAAAATTTCCAACAGCAGTGAATGAATAAGCCGGCCGTCAATAAGATGAATCTTGTGCACACCTCCGTCCAGGGTTTTGTAGGCTGAAAGTGCTTTCGGTATCATTCCTCCCGAAATTACTCCGCTCTCTATGAGATCGGCCGCTTCTGCCTTGCAGACACTTTTAAGGATTGTTGCGCCGTGACGGACCCCTGCGACGTCACTGACGAAGATCAGCTTTTCAGCTTTGAGTGCAATGGCGATCGCACTGGCGGCATCATCCGCGTTGATGTTGTATACGTTGCCGGCGGCGTCGAATCCGATGGGAGCTATTACCGGTATAAGCTTCGCATGGCAAAGGAGGTCGAGGTAGCCCGTATTGATCCGGGTGATCTCGCCGACAAGGCCGAGCTGCGCCGCATCCCGGCAGGGAACCACCTTGATGGTGTTGGCGTCGAGGCCGCTTACCCCGACCGCCCTTGCCCCATGCTCGCTGATAAGGCGGACAATATCCTGATTGAGTTTTCCGGCGAGAGTCATCTGCACCACGTTGATCATGTCCTTGTCGGTTACTCTCTTTCCATGGACAAATGTTGTTTCTATGCCCAGTTTTTCAGCGGTTTTCGTGATGGCGTCCCCCCCGCCGTGCACCAGCACGACGTTAATACCGACCTTGCGCAGAAGGGTCACATTCTGTGCAAAGGCGTCTTTCAGCACTTCATCTTTCATGGCCGACCCTCCGTACTTGATGACAAATGTCTTGTCCTCGAATTTCCGGATATAGGGGAGGGCCTCGATGAGCACCTGGCCTATGGTGGATTGAGGGAGACCGCTGCGTGAATCCTTCATGGGTTGTGTTCGTTATCTATTCGCGATATCCTGAAGATTTCAGGTTCTGTAACTGCCGTTGATTTCAATGTAATCCTTGCTGAGGTCGCAGGTATGGACAACTGCGGTGCCGGGCCCGCTTCCCATGGAAATAGTGATAGTGTACTCGCTGCGGCTGAGAATTTTTTTTGCTTCTTTTTCGGAAAACGCAGAGGCATATCCCGGTTCGAGAATAATCAGATCGTCAAATCTGATCGAAACGTTTTCCGGGTCGAATACCGCCCCGGATCTTCCGGCAGCCGCAATGATTCTGCCCCAGTTCGCATCCTCTCCATGCAGAGCCGTCTTAACCAGATTTGAATTGGCAACGGTTCGAGCGGCTTTCTGGGCATCGATGACGGATGCCGCACCTTCTACGCGTATTGCAACCAGTTTTGTCGCACCTTCGCCGTCCCGGACAATCAGTCTGGCCAGGAAGGTCATCAGGCTTTCCAGCGCATTGTAGAAAATCTCTGCGTCCCGGTGCCCGGCTAAGATCCCTGGCCCGTATCCGGAAGCCAGAACGGCTGCCATATCATTGGTGCTTGTATCGCCGTCAACCGTGATGGTATTGAAACTGCATTCGTTTGCCCTTGAAAGCATTTCCCGGAGCAGTCCGGGGTATATGCCTGCGTCCGTCACGAGAAACGCAAGCATGGTTGCCATGTCCGGGCAGATCATTCCCGAACCTTTTGCTATGCCGCAAATACGTGTAGCCCCTGCGGAAAGCGAGACATCAAGGGCGAAAAATTTCGGAAACGTATCGGTCGTCATGATCGCCTCGGCGGCATCGGTGCCTGGATCTTCAAGCCGAACAGCCGAAAACGAGTCGAGCGCTCTGTTAATCCTGTCCATCGGAAGGGGAACACCGATAACCCCTGTAGATGAAACAAGAACTTCCCGGGATTCTATTCCAAGCACTTCGGCTGTTTTTTCAGCCATGGCTTTTGCGTCAGTCAAACCCTTGTTTCCGGTTGCTGCGTTTGCATTGCCGCTGTTGCAGACAATTGCCCGCATTGAAGATGCCGACTGCTTGAGATGCTCTCTCGACAGGATAACCGGTGCAGCACAGGACAGGTTCGTGGTAAATACTGCGGCGGCTGACGAAGGTTTGTCTGCTGTGATGACCATAAGGTCCCGCTGACCGGATTTGATGCCGGCATGTGCTGCCTTTGCGGAAAAACCTTTCGGCCAGAACTGTTTTTTTTCAGCGCTCCGGATGTCGAGAGGCGTCGTATGTTCGGGCCATGATGTTCCGGCCGCCAGCGCCTCGATAGCCGAATAAGCCTTGTGCAATGTTTTCACGATAAAGAAGTAGTGGTTTACAACAATCCATGAGTTTCGTCATAGCCGAGCATAATATTCATGTTCTGCACGGCCTGTCCTGCCGCACCCTTGACAAGGTTGTCGATTGCCGTGACAATAACTATCGAGCCGTTGCCGGCACTTTCGGCGATGTGAATGTCACAGAAGTTCGTGTAAGCCACATGCTGAACTTCAGTCATGGTTTCCCTGACCCTTACAAATGGTGCGGGACGGTAAAAGTCCCTGAAATGCTCCCTAATTTGGGAAACCGGCAGATGTTTTTCAAGCTGAATGTTCAGTACGGCGTAAATTCCCCTGACAAGAGGAGCGATCATTGGGGTGAACATGAAGCCGAATGCCGGTTCAAAGGTGTTCGTACCCAGCGCCTGGAGTATTTCCGGGGTATGCTGGTGCATTCCCGCCTTGTAAGCACGTACATTGCCGCTCATTTCCGAAAACGAGAGCTCGGTTTTGCCGGTTCTTCCCGCCCCGGATATTCCCGAAACCGCTGTACAGCTGACGCTTTTGACCGCTGCACCCTTCAAGGGTTTTTTTACGAGAGGGGCAGCGCCAAGGATAATGCCCGTTGCGTAGCACCCTGGATTGCTGACAGCTTTTGCCTGTTTGATCGCGTCATGGCAGAGTTCCGGCATTGCGTACGGAAGAACCGCTCTGGCGTCTTTGTCCTTCCTGTAGTATTTCAAGTGCTCCTTCGGATTTTTCAGCCTGAAATCACCTGAGAGATCGATCACCAGTTTTCCGGCATCGGCAAGCTGCGGAACTATCGAAAGCGCCTCGCCGTGAGGCAGGGCGAGAAAATAAATATCCGTGTCTTGTTCGCCGCGGTATGGCGCGAAAACAATGTCAGTGTCCAGCGCAGGGTATAGATCCTGAACCTTTTTTCCTGCCTGTGTATGAGCGTAAAGTCTTTCAAGCTTGACCGAAGGGTGCCTGAGCAGAATTTTCGTCAGTTCGGCACCGGAATATCCCGAAGCGCCGATAATGGAAACAGTAGGTTTTTTGTAGCCTCTCATGATTATCCTTACAGCCTCGCATGCCTTGCCGCCCGAAGAGAGAATATTCGCCGGAACGGATGATTTTTGGACAATTTGTTAAAATTAAATGAATTGCGTCATCGAATATTTATTCTTTAAATGAAATAATATTCATTATTATGGATAAAATAGTGAATTATGCGGTGATTGCAAGGTTTTTAGGGGGATTAATTTGCTCCGTGTTCCGGTCGCTTTGCCGGGAGATTGGGGTGCGGACGGTGTATAAAGGTATTTTTGCTTTTGAATTTCCTTTGTTACTCGTTACTGTTACGGGATACTCGAACAATTGCTCGCCTTGGGAGCATATCAGCGGAAGGTTTATGAGGTTCAATAAAGGGTTGGTTTATCTGACTGCGGCAGCGTTGGTCGCATTTGTAGGGGCGGCTGTCGTTGTTTACGTGGCAAACCGTCCTGCCGTTGAAACAGTTGTCAGCGAAACAGCGAAAAGCGGTTTGCTGAAGCTTGGTGTTGAGCGCTCTCTCGCTGCAGCAGCGGGGGATGTTGCTCCGGTTTTCAGCCACTATTATCCGGACGCTTCCATAGAGCTTGAAACGGGTCTTTTTGCGGATCTTTTCGGCAGGTTTCTCCGCAGGGAGCTCCGTGCCATGCTTTTGAGCGGTGATCTTGGAACTCATGAAATATCCTTGTTGAAAAGGGAAGAGATGACATACCGTCTCGAGCCGGTAGCCAGAGGTGCTGTCGTCTGCATTGTTAATGCGGCCAATCCGGTACAGTCTCTTTGCGTTGAAGAGCTTGCGGAGATCTTCACAGCAAGAAAAGCCCGGTGGAGTGACGGTTCGGCTGATGGCGGAGAGATCAAGGCATATCTCAATAATAACGATGTCAGGCTTCAGCAGCAGTTTCTTGCCATGGCGGCTCCGGAGCAAAGCCATTTAACCGCCTGGCATGCCCGAAGTGACCGGGAACTGGCACGTCTTGTTTCTATGGAAAAAAATGCTGTAGGTATCATTCCGCTTTCACGGGTCGGCAGCCTGGTAACCTCTGGCCCGGCTTCGTCTGCGTTGCGTGTTGTTCCGGTCTGCAGACAAAATGGAGATATTCCGGTTATGCCGTCTCAGTATAATGTCTATCAGGGTAAATATCCTCTTGGCTATATTGTTTACTATATGTACCGTAAAAACGAGGCGCTGGCGGCCGGTTTCGGTGCCTGGCTGGCGAAAGAAGGGCAGAAGGGTTTTGTACAGAGCAGCCTGGCTCCGTACAAGCAGCCGGTGCGAGTCATCAACCTGAACTGAACATGGCAAAAACATCCTTTCAATCCTTGTCGCTCAGGCCCGTGGTTTTAACGGGTATACTGTTTGCGTTCCTGCTGCTCGGCGGTACGGCCGGTTTCATTGTTTACCAGGGGAATCTGCAGAAAAGGGCAGATGAAGTACAGATGATATACAAGGACCTGTTTGACTTTCGCTCAACCCTGACGCTGATAGACCAGCAGTTGAGCCTTGCCCCCGATCGCCCCGAAGTTTTGCAGGAAATCATCCAGAATATAAAACTGCTTCAGTTCCGCTCGGTCAACTTTCAGTCGAGGGCCGGAAAAAACCGCATGCCCGAACTGGCGTCATGGATGAAGTCCAGGCAACTGGTTCTGGAAAAACTGCTTACCGATATCGATATGAAAAAGGGGATTGCCGGCAACAATATTCCCCTGATGATCCTTGAGCTCGATGACGTGATCCTGCAGGCGGCTATCGACGTAAGACTTGCCAATAACAGGGTGCATGATGTGGTGCAGCTGTTTTTTTTCATTGTGTTTGCGGTTCTCATGGTCATTATCATTTCCGCTGGCTGGCTGATTGTAAACAATTATCGCCAAACCGTCATGCCGTTGAACCAGCTGGCGGAAAAACTGCGGATGCTCAACGAGGAACTGCCGGAAAGCTTTCACGATACCGCGGAGGAAGTTAAAAAAAATATACGGCGCAAGGAGTTCTCAAGCGACGTAAACCAGATAACCGATTCAATCGTCAGATTCTGCCAGAATATCGAGCTGAAAAACAAGAAACTTGACGAACTCTTCATCAAAGACGAGAAAACGGATTTATATAATTACCGTCATTTCAAGGACCATCTGATTGTTGATGTGGCAAGGGCGAAGCGTTTCAATGAGAAAGTCTCCATAACGATGATAGACATTGACCGTTTCAAGGCATACAACGATGCAAATGGTCATGTTGCAGGTGACATTGTTTTGGAAAAAATGGCCGGGATCATTCGTGAAGAGTGCAGGGACGCCGATATACCTGCAAGATTCGGCGGAGAGGAATTTGCGGTGCTGTTCCCTCGTACGGACGGCGTCGAAGCAACCGAAATCGTCGAGCGGCTGAGAAATATAATCGGTGTGGAACCATTTTACCATGAAAAAGAGCTGCCGGGCGGACAACTGACGATCAGTGCCGGTGTGGCAACCTACCCGGACGATGCGGTTGACTGGTATTCGCTGATTAATAATGCCGACAAAGCGCTGTATCGGGCAAAGCAGACAGGAAGGAACAAGGTTGTCCATTTTCGGGATCTGGAAGAGAAGGGGGAAAAATCAACCGGCAACAGGCAGTAGGCAGTTTTCAGTTGGCTGTCGGCAGGCAATATGAAGTAAAAAAAAGGAGTCAGGGAAAAGAAAAGATCGATTCCCGATCCCGATAGCGACGGCGAACCCCGAAAGAAGAACAATCGGGGGTCGGGTGTTTGAAC
>JANQGE010000068.1 GCA_028277485.1 Chlorobium sp. | reverse complement strand
CGAATCTGCTTCGTTACAGGGAACTTGCGGTAGTTCACTACAGCGGCGTTCCCTGTGCCTTGCATCTCCGCCATGTTCGACAATCGCTCAATTTAGGTTGTGGTAAATATAACTATTCGACACAAGGCTGGAAGAAGAAGCCGGAAAAAATCCGTCTGTACATGCCCGAAAAGGGGAAACTTACAAACAACAAGGTGTGTTAAGGTCATATTACTGTCATATGCTGATGCTAAGATGAATTTGTAATTAAGAGGAGTACAGTCATGAAAAAGAGGGGGCTTTTTCTTTACCTTGTAGCAGTGTTTTTTCTTGCCGGATGTTCGGCTTTTTCAGTGATGTCGGACTATGACCGGAAGTATGATTTCGGAACATTTCAAACCTACAGGTGGCCGGTTGAAGACGAGGGGATAAGAAAAGGGGATGTTCTTGTTGCAAATCCGCTTGTGTATAAGAGAGTTCAGTCAGCTGTTGATCAGCAGCTTCAAGCCAAAGGTTTCAGGCTGACGGATTCGAAACATGTGGATTTTATTGTGTATGCCCATGCGGGTATCAAAGAGCGTAAAAGTTACCATCATTATTTCGGTATGGGGGGTGTGTTTGGTCCCTATGGATGGTACGGGCCGTGGTGGGGCCCTTACGGAAGGTACACGTATGTCAACTATTACGACGAAGGCACCCTTGTTGTCGATATCATAGATGCGCAGACCAAAGATCTTGCCTGGCGAGGTGCTGCAACCAGAATTATCAGGGGTTACCGGACAGCCGAGGATATGCAGCATGATATCAATGAAGCCGCGGCGAAGATTCTCGAGGCTTTTCCGCCGGGAAACCGAGGCAGCAGCCGGCAGGCAGAATGAGGCTGATGGGAAAAATCCTGCATCAAAAGAGTGCGCTCAAGGCCTGCTGGTCTAAAAAGGTGATCTCAGTTTTCAGGTTGTGAGAGATTGAGGCGATCATCGCGTCCCGAACCGTCGAGAATGCAGGTACATATCCGGTCATTTCATACACTGAAACCGTTTTGCGGTCGAGATCTCCTGCGATGTTCGACAGAACCCTCTCATCATCGTATCGCAGGAATTGGGGGAGCATCTTGTGCTTGTCGGAAAGGAGCAGTGACCCATGCTGCAGAATAACGTTGTCAGAACGCCGTTGTGCGGATCCAACGAGCTTGCGTCCTTCTGCATGCAGTTCATATTTTGCAGATGCGGTAAAACAGCTTACTGATTCCTCCGAATTATATCGCTGCTTCATATCCGGGGTTGTTCGGCAGAATTCGGTGTGTATGTTCATGGTGAGTAGTGCCCGGCGAATAATCTCATGCACCATGGCATATATTTCGGCATTCCTTTCGCGGGTATCCGCAAGCAGAGAGTAAGTGAATTCGTCGATATGCAGCACCGCCCGGCCGCCGGTCGGTCTTCTGACAATGTCTATATTTTTTGCCCGGCATGCTTCCTGGTCTATCTCTTCAGCACGCTGTCCGTACCCGAGAGAAACAGCCGGAGGATGCCACGAATAAAAACGCCACAGCATACTTCCCCTGCCGAATCGCTTCTGAAATCCGCCGGTTCTGAACAGTTCGAAAAGGCTCATGTCAAAAGCCATGTTCCATGTTCCGTCGTGGGCACCCGTTGACACTGCATAGACAGGAGAATAGGTGAATGTCATGGTGTATGCATCGGAAAGGTTGATACCAGGGAACCCCTGATTTGTTTCGTGTCTTACCCGCCACCCGATTGCAGCTTTAAAGGTAAACAAACAATTGGCTTTATTCCGCGCTTCAATTGTTTCGTTGAACGGATAAAAAAGGGTTTCTGTGCTTCGCCCAACGAGGTATTCGGGTCGCGTAACAAATTAATAGAGATGCCCTGATTAATACCGGCCCGCAGACACATACTTTTTATTATTTTGAACTGACAAGCAGCAATTTGGAACGCTCAATTCAGGGGATTTATTTATGAGCAATAACAGCGGGAAAAAACTTCCACATGTAACTACCCGGGGGCTTCTTGAAATGAAGGAGCGGAAAGAAAGGGTAACTATGCTTACGGCATATGATTATACAACGGCCAGAATTCTTGACCGTTCAGGCATCGATGTTATTCTTGTCGGTGACTCTGCCAGCAACGTTTTTTCAGGGCACAATACGACGCTGCCGATAACCATTGAGGAAATGATCTACCATACCAAGGCAGTTGTTCGCGGCGTGCAGGCTGAGACCAGCAGGGCGATGGTGGTGATTGATATGCCTTTCATGAGCTATCAGCTTTCCAGCGAGGAAGCGCTGCGCAATGCCGGGAAAATCATGAAGGACAATGAATGCGACGGCGTGAAAATGGAAGGGGGAAAGGTTATCGTCGATGCGGTAAAACGCATAACCGATGTAGGGATTCCGGTTATGGGCCATCTCGGTTTGACGCCCCAGTCTATCTATAAGTTCGGCAGTTACAAGGTACGGGCGCAGGAGAAGAAAGAGGCTGAGGAGTTGCTTCGTGATGCCAAGCTGCTCGAGGAAGCGGGAGCCTTTGCACTGGTGCTTGAAAAAATACCTGCCGATCTTGCAGCGGAAGTGACCCGGTCGCTTTCAATCCCTACAATAGGTATCGGGGCGGGGGGGGCATGTGACGGTCAAGTGCTTGTGATCAATGACATGCTTGGGCTCAATACGGAGTTTCATCCGCGCTTTGTCAGGAGGTACGCCGACCTCGACAGCATCATTCATGATGCGGTAGTCAGGTATGTCGATGATGTCAAGAAGGAAGAGTTCCCGTCAGAAGAGGAAAGCTATTGAGGGGGCACCTCTATTAATTTGTTGCGCGCCCTGGTTACTTCGTTGGGCAGTGCTCGAAATCCTCATGTACACTCCGGTTTCTGCGCTCTGTCCGCCTCGAACTCGAGTCGCTCACGACAATTTATAGAGGTTCCCTTGAGAGGTCATGATTGTAAAAAGGTTCAAAAGGTTATACTTTATGTCACGATTCATGTTGCCAGTTTGAGATTTTTTTATGAGAGAGGATAAAAAGAATGAAAGCACGGGGGAGCGGAATGCCGGTATTCCGTTTGTTTCCAGATCGTTTGTTCCTTCCGTTTTCACGGTGATGAATATGGTCTGCGGATATGTCGCTATTGTCATGTCCGGGGCCGATCAGTTTGTGGCTGCAGGATGGTTCATCATCCTGGCGGCTTTTTTTGATGCTTTTGACGGCTTTTTGGCAAGGATGACCAATGCAGCCTCCAGGTTCGGCATAGAGTTGGATTCGCTGTCGGACCTTGTTTCGTTCGGGGCTGCACCGGCTTATCTGGTATACAAGTTCGGCCTTGAAGACATAGGAGTGGTAAAGGGTATTATCCTGAGTTCCATGCTTATGGTAGGGAGCGGTCTGAGGCTCGCGAGGTTCAATATCGGGGTGCTCGGTTACCGGAAAGATTCTTTTTCAGGGCTTCCGACGCCGGCACAGGCCCTCACGGTTGCAGGTTTTGTATTGTGGATGAGCTCGGAGCCGTTCCTGAACCAGTATCAGTTACAGAGCGCTTTGTCATTGCTGACCATCGTTCTTGCCATTCTTATGGTAAGCAAGGTGAATTATAATGCCCTGCCGAAACTGACGTTTGAGACCGTCAAAGAAAAGCCTGTACAAACGGGGCTTTACGTGGCAGGTTTTTTTTGTGTGCTTATCTATCAGGCAAAGGCTTTGTTTGTGGCCATGTTGTTGTATATTCTGCTGGGTGTTTTGAGGTCTCTGTCTTTATTCTTCAGGGAGCTTGTTTTTCAAAGATAGGGCTAATCACTAAGCCGCACTGGGGCTCAGCGATGCGGTGTTTTTACACGATATCGAAAAGGAACATACATATGGCATACAAGGCAAAAATCAGGATCACTCTGCGGCCATCGATCCTGGATGTTCAGGGAAAAGCCGTACAGCACGCACTTGAAAATCTTGGATACTCTACCGTCGATGCGGCAAGGATCGGCAAGTACATCGAGGTAACAATCAATGAGGATAATAATATCGAGGCGGAGCGTATCAGTGAAGAGATTTGCCAAAAACTGCTGGCAAATCCGGTAATGGAAAATTATGCCATTGAACTGGAAAAAGTCAACCGACAAAACTAAAGGATGGATACTGTTACCATAGGGATTGTTGTTTTTCCCGGTTCCAACTGCGATCACGATACTGAATTTGCTGCCGCCTCCTTTTCGAAAGTTACAACCAGAATGCTCTGGCACAAAGAGCATGACCTGCAAGGAAGTGATATAGTCATTCTTCCCGGAGGGTTTTCTTACGGGGACTATCTCAGGGCCGGATCGATAGCGAAGTTTTCACCAATCATGCAGGAGGTCGTTGCCTTTGCCCGCAAAGGTTATCCGGTGCTTGGTATCTGTAACGGATTTCAGGTACTGCTCGAATGTGGTCTCCTTGAAGGGGCCTTGTCGAGAAACCGTGACAAGAAGTTCATCTGCCGACACATGTATGTGAAAGTCGTCAACAACCGTACCATGTTTTCTGTACTCTATGACGAGAACGAAGTGCTCAATCTTCCGGTTGCCCATGGTGAAGGCAATTATTACGCTCCTCGGGAAACGATAGAACTGCTTGAAGAAAACAACCAGATTGTTTTCAGATACTGTGATGCCGGAGGGAACATAACTGAAGAGGCAAACCTTAACGGTTCTGTCTCGGCGATAGCCGGCATTTCGAACAAGGAAAAAAACGTTCTTGGACTCATGCCTCATCCTGAAAGAGCAAGCGAGGCATTGCTCGGCTCGAATGACGGCGCAAGAATGTTTAAAGGCCTTGTCGAGCAAGTACTGGGTTAAATCATGATTTGTCCATCCTCCGCTGCCTGAGAGTAGTTCTTTTATTGCACTCGTTTGAATATGTCATTGTGAAACAAATGGTCACCTCGAAGAACCATCGCGAGCGGCTTGAACGGGGCATCCCGACAGATCGAGAGCAGCAGGTTTCGCGAGGCGCCCGGAAGTACAGATTGTTTTCATGGATGCTGTTTGATTTTGCAAACACGTCATTCAGCGTCATGATGGTGACTTTTGCGTTTCCCCTCTATTTCAAAAATGTTATATGCGAAGGCAAGCCCGAAGGTGATGCGCTTTGGGGGGCAAGTCTCAGTATTTCCATGCTGATTGTCGCGCTGATATCACCTGTGCTTGGCGCGGCAGCCGATCTTTCAGGCAGGAGAAAACGGTTCCTTTTTGCTTTTACCTTGCTTGCCGTTACAGCAACCGCGCTGCTCGGCTTTACGGGGCCGGGGTACGCTTTCGTCGCGGCAGTTCTGTTCATTGCCGCGAATATAGGTTTTGAGGGTGGTCTGGTTTTTTATGACGCGTATCTTCCCGAGATTGCCTCCGAGCGGAGTCTCGGAAGGGTGTCGGGATATGGGTTCGCCATGGGTTATTTGGGAGCCCTGACCATCCTTCTCCTTCTGTTTCCCCTGCTGCGGGCAGGCATTGTAGAAGAAAATATTCCGAACGTCACCCTGAGTTTCTTTCTTGTGGCACTTTTCTTCGCGCTCTTTGCAGCCCCTTTGTTTCTTGTTTTGAGGGACAAGAAAAAGGCGCCTGTAAAAATGCGTTATATCGGCAAATCAATCCGGGAAGTGAAGTATACGATACTTCATATCATGAATTATCCGGACCTTGCCCGCTTTCTTCTTGCTTTTTTCTTTTACAACGATGCCATTCTTACCATTATCGCGTTCTCGTCGATTTATGCGCAGAATACGCTTGGTTTCACAACCGCTGAACTGATTGTGTTTTTCATGATTGTCCAGACCACGGCAATCGCAGGTTCAATAGTGTTCGGAATCATTACTGACAAAATAGGCCCGAAAAGGACGATTGTATTGACACTGTGTATCTGGTGCGTTGTGATCCTCATGGCTATCTTTACCAAAGAAAAACTGCTTTTCTACTACACAGGCCTTCTTGCCGGTATGTCGATGGGATCATCACAGGCAGCGTCCCGTTCGATGATGGCGAGGCTTACACCTAAAGAACATGTGACGGAGTTTTTCGGTTTTTATGACGGTACGTTCGGCAAAGCCTCGGCAATTGCCGGGCCGATGATCTTCGGTGTTATCTCCATGCAGGCCGGTGACCAGAGGATTGCTCTTGGTTCACTGCTGCTTTTTTTTGCTATCGGTCTTGTTCTCATACTTGGCGTTCGCACCAGCGCCACGCATGGTTCGGGGGCTGTGGTTCCTGAAAGCGGGGATTATTCGTAAAAAACTCTTAAATTAATTCTACTTTTCACTTTGATGCAATCGCTCAGCATATGGATGCATCCAATAAAAGTGTTGCAGGTGTTCTTAAGGATAAAACGGTGGATTTCTGGGATTTTACCCGGTCTTTTCTGCCGTTTATGTGGAAAAACTTCATGCAGGACCGTGTTCTTTTGAGCGCCGGCTCTCTTGCTTTTCAGACCCTGCTGTCGCTTGTTCCCCTGATGGCGGTGGTGCTGTCGGTTCTCAGTGTCTCTCCTGTCTTCGAAAGCTTCAATCGCTATGTTGAGGACTTTATTTTACAGAACTTTGTGCCCGCCTCCGGTGAAATGCTGAGAGAGTATTTCTGGGAGTTTATCAGCAAAACTTCGACAGTGCCGACGGTCGGCGGTATCTTTTTATTTATTATAGCCCTGTTTCTCATCTCCACTATTGATCATACCATCAATCAGATCTGGGATGTTCATGCTCCCCGGAAGATTCTTCAGGGGTTTACCCTTTACTGGACAGTGCTTACCCTCGGGCCGATCATTATCGGTACGGGCCTGGTAGTCAGCTCCTATGTATGGTATACGGTGTTTACTGAAGGTCCCCTGCTTGAAATGAGAACGCGTATTCTGTCTTATCTGCCGCTGGTCAACTCATTCCTGGCTTTTTTTCTGCTGTATATGCTTGTGCCAAACCGCAGGGTGAGGTTCCTGCACGCTGTTTCGGGTGCTTTTCTGGCTACAGTGCTGTTTGAGGTTTCAAAAAAATGGTTTTCGTTTTATGTGACGACTTTCGCCACATTCGAGCATATTTACGGGGCGTTGTCGGTGATTCCTTTGCTTTTTTTCTGGATATATCTTATCTGGGTCGTCGCGCTTACGGGAGCCGAATTTGTATACTGTCTCGGTGCGATGAAACCGGTTGCGAAGGTAAGAACCGCATTCAGTCCCCTGAAAGGCATGCGGGATGTGCTTGTCGTCATGGAACACATATGGCGGGGGCAGCAGTCGGGCGAGTATGTCAATCTTAAAAAATCCTCAATTGTAGGGGACGGTATTAACGGTCAGAGATTGCGCAACATTGTTGATTTTCTCATAGAAAACAATCTTATTCATGTAACGGCAGACGGAGGGCTTGCATCGAGCGGTGATATTTACGAGCTTACGTTTTACGACCTTTACACGGTTGTGCCGCCCGAGATTATCAGTGGTGAAGATAAGGGCAACGGCGATGCGGGGGAAGACAATGCCCGCATGGCTGAGCTTGAAAAGCGTATCTTGCAGTGTTTCCGGCAGAACATGCATGAGCCTCTTGCTGTTTTTATGAATGCCGATAAAGAATCCGGGAAAAGTGCAGACAATGGTTCCAGCAACGGATCAGTTGATCGCTGAGAAGCCAGGATCAGTGTTCGGCAGGCAGTTTGCAAGGGAATAGCCGATCAAATATAGACGAGAATGAGTTACCAGGTTATAGCGCGTAAATACAGACCTAAAAAGTTTGCCGATATAACGGCACAGGAGCACATCACCCGTACTATCCAGAACTCTTTGCGGCTGGGAAGGGTAGGGCACGGCTATATTTTTTCCGGTCTGCGCGGAGTGGGGAAGACAACTGTGGCCAGGGTGTTTGCCAAGGCGGTCAATTGCAGCAGAATGATCGATGACCAGGTGTATCTTAAAGAAGTGACCGAGCCGTGCGGCGAGTGTGAGAGCTGCCGTGACTTCGAGGGGGGGGCCAGCCTCAATATTTCGGAGTTTGACGCAGCATCCAATAACAGTGTCGATGACATCAGGCTGCTGAGGGAAAATGTCCGTTACGGGCCGCAGAAAGGGCGCTTCAGGGTGTATATTATCGACGAGGTGCATATGCTGTCGACGGCGGCGTTCAATGCTTTTCTGAAAACGCTCGAAGAGCCTCCGGCTCATGCTATTTTTATCTTTGCGACGACCGAGCTGCACAGGATTCCCGCGACGATCGCTTCCCGCTGTCAGCGGTTTAATTTCAAACGGATTCCGCTGAGCGACATAGAAAAGCAACTGCAAAGTATCTGTGAAGCGGAAAACCTCGATGTTGAAAGCGGCGTTCTGCAGCTTGTCGGCCGGAAAGCGCAGGGCTCGATGCGTGATGCCCAAAGCATTCTCGACCAGGTTATCGCGTTTGCCATTGAGCAGGACAATGAACGTACTGTTCATTACGGCAAGGTTGCGGAACTGCTGAACTACATTGACGATGATCAGTTCTTCGAAGTGACCGATGCCGCAGCGGCCGGGGACCCGAAGAAAATGCTTGATGTTGCGAGGTTTGTTATCGACAACGGATACGATGAACAGGATTTTCTCGAAAAACTCATAGAGCACCTGAGGAACTTTCTTGTTGTTTACAACCTTCGGTCAACCAGGCTGATTGAACGTCCTGAACCGGTCAAGGAACGCTATCAGCATGATGCAGCTCGTTTTACACCCTCCGTCATGATGCGGATGATCGATCTGTTGCTGCAAGCCCAGAAAGAGCTCAGGTTCCAGTTTGAATACCAGTTTCGGTTCGAGCTTGTGCTGCTCAAGCTGATCGAGGTCGCTCATCCCTCCGTGCCGGTATCTGCAGGGGGGACGTCTCAAAAAAAAAAGTCCGCAACACAGAGCTGATTTCTCCCGCGCCGGTATCCTTGTCTTCGCCTGAATCTGCAGCATTGCATGCGTCAACGCCTCCGCCGGAAAAAGCTTCTTCCCTGGGGCAGGAGGAAACCGAGGCTTTGGCTGTTTCTTCGGTGCCGCTTGATTTTTCCTCATGGCAGGACAAGTTCTCGAAATTCGCAAAAAGCGAAAAACGCCGTCCGGCCCCACCGGTTCCAGGGAAGTCCGGTAGCCGGTCAGATGCGTCACAGCCTTTTGACGGTGTTGCCGAGGTGCAGAAGTTCAGGGTTGAATGGAAACAGTTTCTCGATGTTTTGTTGAAAAAAAATCACAAGGTTATTGTCACGCATCTGCATTCATGTGAGCTGACCTCATTTTCACACGGGGTTCTTCATATGAGCTGCGGCAAAAAGTTTTCCTATGAGGAACTGCTGCATGATGCAGGGCTCCTTGCCCGTGAGCTTGAAACCTTTTACGGTTTGCCGGTAAAACTGCATATCAATTACGACCAGACAAAGGAGTCCGATACCAGGGGGCAAACTATATTTACTCTTTTCAGGGGCCTGTCGGAAGACAATGAGGTCGTGAAATTTCTTATCAGGGAGTTCGGTGGAGAACTTGTCTATTAGCAGTCTGGGAGAGGGTTTCCATATTCCTTAAAAATTCATCATATTCAGGTCTTTCAACTTGTCAACCATGTTCTACCACTATGAATGCAGCTGAAGCCGCCGCGGATGATTTTCAGAACCGCTTTCGTTCGCATTTTTGCGGGCGTTTAAACGCAGCATATGAGAACAAACCGGTTAAAATAGCCGGATGGGTTCATAGAAAAAGGGATCACGGAGGGCTGATCTTTATCGATCTGAGGGATCACACCGGCATTTGTCAGCTGATCGTTCAGCCGGAAAAGAAGGAGCTTTTCAGTCAAGCCGAGAAGCTGCATGCCGAGTCGGTTATCTGTATCGATGGTGTTGTGGTCAAACGTTCGGAAGAGACGATAAACCTTCGTCTTGCTTCCGGTGAAATCGAGGTGATCGTCGAAAACATCAGGGTTGAAAGCAGCGCGGTGCCGCTGCCTTTTCCGGTTGCTGATGAGCTGCCGACTTCGGAAGAGCTCCGCCTGAAATACCGTTTTCTCGACCTTCGCCGTGAGAGGGTTCATCAAAACATTCAGTATCGCAGCAGACTGATCAGCGAGGTTCGTCATTATCTGGAAAACAAGGGATTTATGGAGATCCAGACTCCAATTCTTACCTCGAGCTCACCGGAAGGGGCCAGGGACTTTCTTGTGCCGAGTCGTCTGCATCCAGGTAAATTCTATGCATTGCCGCAGGCTCCGCAGCAGTTCAAGCAGTTGTTGATGGTGTCGGGCTTCTCTCGTTATTTCCAGATAGCCCCCTGTTTTCGTGACGAAGATGCCCGTGCGGATCGGAGTCCCGGCGAATTCTACCAGATTGATATGGAAATGGCGTTTATCGAGCAGGATGACCTTTTCGGAATCCTTGAAGGCATGTTTAAACATCTTACGGAAACCATGAGCCGGAAGCGCATCACCTGCTTTCCGTTCCCGAGGATCAGCTACGCGGATGTAATGAATCGCTACGGTTCCGACAAGCCGGATCTTCGTGTTCCGCTTGAACTGGAGGATGTCACCGATCTTTTCATCAACTCATCGTTCAAGGTGTTCGCCGGCAATGCAAAAGAGGGAAACTGCATCAAGGCTGTGGTGCTCAAAGGACGCGGCAACGAGTCCCGGCAGTTTTACGACAAGGCGGAACGAAGAGCAAAAGAGCTTGGCTCAGCAGGCCTTGCCTACATTCAATACAAAGAAGATGGACCGAAGGGCCCGATTGTCAAATTCCTTTCCAATGAAGAAATGAGTGTGCTGAAAGAGCGTCTGCAGGTCGGAACAGGCGACGTTGTGTTCTTTGGTGCAGGCAAGTGGGAGCGCACGTGCAAAATTATGGGCGGCATGCGGGAATATTTCTCCGATCTTTTTGAACTTGACAACGATGAGCTTTCTTTCTGCTGGATCATCGATTTCCCGATGTATGAATATGATGAAGCTGAAAAGAAGATCGAGTTTTCCCACAATCCCTTCTCGATGCCTCAGGGAGAGATGGAAGCCCTGGAAACCATGAACCCTCTCGACATTCTTGCTTACCAGTACGATATTGTCTGCAACGGTATTGAGCTGTCAAGCGGTGCTATCAGGAACCATCGCCCTGATATCATGTATAAGGCATTCGAGATTGCAGGGTATGACAAGCCGGAAGTTGACAGGCGGTTTGGTCACATGATCAAGGCATTTACAATGGGCGCTCCACCGCATGGCGGCATCGCTCCGGGCCTTGACCGTCTGGTGATGATCCTGCGCGACGAGCAAAACATCCGTGAGGTCATCGCTTTCCCGATGAACCAGCAGGCCGAAGACCTCATGATGGCAGCGCCGGCAGAGGTGTCCCCGCTTCAGCTCCGCGAGCTTAGTTTGAAACTGGAACTGCCGAAGGAAGCAAAGAAATAAAGGCACCTCGATACATTGTCGTGAATCCGGCTATTGACTCTGTCCATACGGAAGAATGAATGAACATGGCGTAATAGAATGGCTGCTCCGGGGGGATGTCTCCATTCAATACCAGGTTAACCGTGATCTGTTACGCTCTGAACAAGAAGAACTGCAAAAGCAAATAGAGCACGAAGGTTGGGGGGCACGTTTTCTTTGATGCCATCAAAGTGTTGTTGAAAAAGCGAAGAGCCGACAACCGGTGGCCGTTGCAGGCAAAACATGCCGGGCAGACACATTTCGATATGGAGAAAGCAGGAGAGCCGAGCCGCTGGAATACCTTACGGGCTATGCGGGTGCTACGGCACTTCGGGGTTGCAGCATTGAGCGTTTAAATTAATCCTAAATTGAGCGATCGGCAATCCCGAAGGGTTTCAACAAATGCGGCTCTTTATCAGCTTTCACTTTCTCCCGACAGGTGAGGAATAATCTCACTATAAATACATTATAACAGATTGTTTTTAATAAACTTACTATTTTTGAGCCTTTGTTGAAACGTTCAGCTTAGGTGAATGTTATTGCTTTTTAACAGTCGATGTTATTCGTAATGGGTCCACATACGAAGGATTTTAACAACACGCTCCTTTTCATAAACCTGATACACGAGGCGGTGCTGAATATTGATGCGTCGTGAGTATGCTCCTGCTAAGTCTCCCACAAGCTTTTCAAAAGCAGGTGGATTATGAAAAGGGTTTTCCTGCAGTAGTTTGAGGAGTTCTTGAACTTTTGATTGCAGACCTGAAGAGGCAATTTTTTTGGCGTCTTTCTGTGCCTGTTTTGTGTATACGAGCTTCCAGCTCACCAGTCAAGTCTCTCAGAGCATTCTGAAATATCTTCCTGCATACCTTCCCGGATTGATTCACGCATTCCCGGAACGGAAAGCAGGTAAAGTGTCTCGGAAATGGCGTTCCAGTCACTCTCGGACAACAGCACCGCATTGGCCCTTTTGCCTTTGATTATAATGGGCTTGTGCGTGTTTGCAGTTTCATCGATGAGGCTGTAGAGTTTTGATCGAGCCTCCGTTGCATTAAGTACGGTCATAACTTTTTCCTCCTTATGTAACGTACGTAATATCGTACGAAAATTCAAATTGCTGAAAGTTTCTATTTCATTAGATATAACGATTCGCTTGTGGAGATAACCCTTGATAAAGGCCGAATTATCATAACCCCTGTAGGCACACCTGGTTTGACGCTTAAAGAGTTATTAGTCATTTCTTCTTTGGCAGTTTGCCGTAGTAGCACCTCACCCTATCCACCTCGATCATCAACGCGCAATAGTTGCACATGATGCAGCGCGATGCCGTTTGTTTCCCATCCTGAAATTTCCTGACGATATCCGGCTCGATGATGAACGGGCGGGACATGGAAATGTAGTCGGTCGATCCGCTTTCGATAGCAGATGAGATGTCGGTCATATCATGGAGGCTGCCAACAGTGATGACAGGTATGGAGACCGCTTGTTTTATGGCTTTTGCAGCTTCGAGATTATAGCCTCGTATTGGCTGGGGGGAACGCATGGCGAACCGAATGAACGGAGCCGAGATCATTTTCAAAGGGGGGGGCATGTCCTTGAACCTGAAGTTACAGGCAAGCAGGGCTTCGACAGGCTGTTTCGATCCCCGCATGATTGAGAGGCCTTCCTCGACGGTGCCGGACGATACCTCTATGGCGTTGCAGCCTGAAAATTCAAGCAGGCGTGCAATTTCGACGGCTTCCCGGGCTCGCATCCCGCCAGGCCTGTTATCATAGGCATTCATCTTTACAAGGACAGGATAGTCGCCGAGTTTTTCCCTGATGCGCTGCATGATCTCGGAAACTATTCTGAACTTGTTTACGGTCGATCCGCCCCACTTATCTTCACGTCGGTTGGTATAGCCCGAAAGAAACTGTGCCAGCAGATAGCCGTGGGCCAGGTGTAACTGGATACCGTCGAACCCGGCTGTTTTTGCTCTATCCGCTGCGGAAACAAAACTGTTGATGATTGTTTCGATGTCCTTTTCGCCGAGCTCATGAGGTGTCTCTTCATTGAAAATTTTGTCTTTTACTGCCGACGGGGCGACGGTAGGTAGCCCTGTTACTGCGGATCTGGTCTGACGCCCACAGTGAGCGATCTGGAGGATAATCGGAGCGTTGTGCTCATGCACTTTGGCGGTGAGTCGCCTGTAGACCGGTATCAAACCGTCATTGTCCACCATGAGCATTCCCGGAAGACTGCTTTTTCCATCCTGCCGTACGCCGGCGTATCCGGTGATGATGGCTCCCGCCCCTCCTTTTGCGAGTCCGATGTAAAGCTTTTCAAGTAACTCGGTAGGTGCTCCCCGTTCGTCAGCCATGCTTTCATGTGTGGCTGAACGGATAAGGCGGTTCTTCAACCTTATACCTGCCAGTGTTGATGGTTCAAAAACGGAGTTGGGCATCGAATTCCAAACAAATAACGGTTCACCGCTTACAAATTACGGCTGATAAGCGCTGCCCAACGCAGTGTCCCGGCAAGTCGGGACTTGCGGCAGGTTTTTCGAGAGCTATTTAACCGCAAAGACTTGCCGCGCATCATACTGGAAAATCGTTTCGGGATTATGGCTAAGTTTTTCAAACTCAGTCGAAACCTGTTCAGGAACTTCCGGGCTGATCATGCCGCTTTCCAGCAAAGCAGATGCACCGCTGAACAAGCATCGTTCCCACATGTCAAGAAAATGTTTGCGCTCAACCGCATCCGTCATTCGTTTGTCCATAACTACCGGCACCGGTATGAAGGACCGGATGGACAATCCGGCGTCGATGAAGCAGGATGCAAGGTGCATGCCGGCATCGGGATTGCCGCCGAGCTTGTGCTGCAGGTTGTTGAACGCTGTCCAGTAACCGCTGATAGCCGGACTGTAAGGAAAAACATACAGTCCCTGGTTGACTACTTCCGTGCAGTAAAACCTCCCCCCGGGTTTCAGCACCCGTTTTATTTCCCGGATAATCGGCACCGGATCAGAGAGATGCTCAAATACAAAAAAGACGTAGGCGCCGTCGAAGATATCGTCGTCAAAAGGCAGATCGTCGCCGGTGGATGCAAACAGATCGACCGTGCCCGCCTGGACTTCATCCGGCAGGTTTGCCAGCGCCTTTTCAAGCTGGGATACTTCTTGGTCAACGCCGGTTATCATTGCAGGTTTGAAGCGCCTGAGCATACAGCGGATCTGCGCACCGACTCCGCATCCTACTTCAAGAATCGAGTCATCAGGCCCGAATGCAATTGTTGGGTAGAGATACTTTTCGAGGAACTCGGCCTGCTCGAGCAGGCGCTGTTGCTCGGGAGCGGAGAATGAATGGATATAGGACATGGTCAGCTTGATGGCTGGTTGGCTTGTTAACCATAAAAGTAACCAGTAGGCAGAAATTAGCCAACAGGGTACGCGTTGTTTACGTATTGCAAGAGGACGGGATGGCGGCGGGGTCTGGTGTGGCGCTTTTGTTAAGCAGGCGATGGAAACAGTAGGGATTGTTATGCAGGCGACCTGTTGCGGCATAGGATATGACAGCGCAGCCGCCTTTGCATTGGTTGCCGTAGCTACAGCCTTTGCAGTTGTCATTGAGGCTGCCGTTTGAAAACTGTCGGTTGAAGGCAAAGGAGCTCTCGGCAAACCAGATGCTCCAAAAATCCTGTTCTCTAAGATTCCCTTCGTTGAAATGATCGGGGAGCGAAAGGCAGCCTTTGACGTTGCCGTCACTGGTGATCCCGCATGATGAAATCCCGGCCGAGCAACCCTTCCATGGTCGCTCTCGGGTGTCAAGATCAGTGAAATAACCTACACCGTCTGCCGGCATGATGCTGATGGCGGAAGTGTCGCAAGGGGCTTTGAGGTGCCGGATGTACCTGCCCAATTCCAGATAGGTTTGGTTGGACACAGTGATCTCGTTATCCCAGGCTCGTCCGATCGAAAAAGTCGGCTGAAGCTGCCAGTGCTTGATGCCCAGTTCCCGAAGAAAAGATTGTAAAGCGGGTAGCTGACCTATGTTTATGTCATTGACGGCCGTTATGACGGCAACCGGAACTCCTTCGGCAAGAGCAGCTTCGATGCCCGAGACGATATGTGAGAAGAGTCCTGGCTTTTCACGGATATAATCGTGTGTTTCCTCCAGACCGTCCAGGCTGATCCCAACGGTCGTTATACCTGAATCAGCTAATTTTTTGGCATTTTCTTTCAGCAAAATGCCATTGGTTACCATTCTGACGACAATGCCCAGCTTACGGAGGTGTTCTGTTACTTTTGTCCATTCAGCTCGTAACAATGGTTCGCCACCGGTCAGATCGACTTCCTGCACAAAAAGATCGGGAAATTGATCGCAGAGATTAAGCAGTTGACGGAGGGAAAGCTCGTGTTTCCTGGTCTTCCCGGTTGCGGAAGATGCGCAATGTTTGCATTGAAGATTGCAGGCCAGGGTCAACTCCAGACCAACAACGATAGGGAAGCCTTCAAACGACATGGTGCCTGTAATTTCGGGGGCGGTGAAATGACATATACAGGAGAAAAGGCAAGAAACCTTTTCTCCTGCTCTGTCGTATCAAAGCATTTTCTTTGACTTGGCGTAGCTCATGAGCGCAATGTAGTCTCCGGCACGCATAACCACTTCTCGTCCCGACATCATGTCGTCGGCGATATTCATGATTGGAGCGGCGATCTTTTCCGGGGGAACCTGGCCTTCAACGATGTGGGTGACCACCAGCTCGCGAACCATTTGGAAAAATTTTTCGGAAGGCTCGACTTTCAGTAAATCTGCCTGTTTCTGCAGAAGCTTGTCGACAATGACAAGGTACATTATCACGCTGGGGTCGAATTTGAGGTGAAGTTTGATCCTGTTCATCAAATGTCTCCTTTCGGTACAAACCGCTTTAGAAATGCATTGAAAAAAACAGAGTATTTGTGAGGTACTAAAGGTGTACTGAAGGAATGCATGTACAATATACGTATTTTGGCCGTATTGCCAAGAGCAGGGATTATTTTGTACGGAAAGGCACCAGGGTGGTTTGATGGTGGATTACAAGTATATTTCCGGAGATAACTTCTTCGTGAACCGGTGCATCATATAGTTGGCAAGCCATACCCAATTGAACGGCTTGCCTTTCATGCGCCGCATGATCGCCCGTTTTTTATACACCTCTTTCTGAAGCTTGACGAAGTTTTCCAACAGCTTTTCACCCGATATTTTTGTCGGCTCGAACATGTAGTGATAGGTGTCGTACTTGTCCCAGTTGAAATGCCGCAGCCTTGGTTTCATTTCATCGAAATACGGCGTGCCGGGGAACGGTGTGACAAGTGAGAAAACCGGGAACTCGATCTTGTTGTTCATGATGAAGTCATAGGTCATCTGGAAGCTCTCGTCACTGTCATTATCGAAACCAAACATGAAATAGCCCTGTATGGCTACACCGTTCTTGTGCAAGTTGCTCACGACAGTTTCATAGTTGCCAAGCTTGTTAGAGCCTTTGTGGACGGTTTTGAGGATCTCGGGGTTGAGAGACTCGAATCCTATGCTCATCAGATCACAACCAGACTTCCCGGCGAGTTCCGCGATTTCCGGCTTGTGCAGAAAATTCATCGAGATGTTTGCATTCCATCTGACGCCAAGCTTGGCCATTCCTTCAAGCAGTTCCATGAAATACTTTGGTCTGAAACTGATGTTGTCGTCCATGAAGGACAAGAAAATTTTTTCTTTCCCGAGCCGTTCCTGGTGGTATCGCATTTCATTCAGGACCAGGTCTACCTCACGGTACCGGTAGTTTTTTCCATAAATAGTCGGTGTGGTGCAGAAGTTGCATCCCACGGGACAGCCTTTGGTGGCAAGAATAGGTATGCGACTGCTGTATTTTTTCGCTTTTCTTGATTTGAGGGCGTGGCTGAAATCGGGATGTGTCATCGACGCCATGGGCTTGAAGGCCCGTGCCCGGTATACCGGTTTCATTTTGCCTGAAAGGATGTCAACAGCAAGTTCCGTCCAGACCGACTCGATTTCACCGTACACGATGCTGGTACAGTGTTCTCTTGCCTCGTCATGCACCATGGTGGGGTGTACACCGCCAAGAATGACAGTCTTGCCTTGAGAAAGTGCGGCATCACCGATCGCGTATGCTTTCGAAGCGTTGAGCGTGCGGGAAGTTACGGCGACGACATCGAACTCCGAGAAATCCTCCGGGATCTGGTCGCCAATCCTTTCATCGATAAAGATAACATCGAAAAGTTCGCCTGCCAGGGTGGCAACCATGATGAGGTTCAGCGGCATACTCACTGATCCGGAGTCCACCATCATGCAGGTGTTGCTTACCGGCTGTATCAGCAGCCATTTTTTTCGTGATTTTTTTTCGGCGGCGAGCTGCTTGAGGCTTTTTTCCGAATATCCGTTGGATTCAGATGAAAAGTTTGTCTCAGGCTGGTCGATCTGCATTTACTGGTAAAAAGGATTAAGGATGTCTCTATTAAAGGCACCTCTATTAATTTGTTGCGCGCCCTGATTACTTCGTTGGCCAGTGCTCGAAATCCTCATGTACTCTGTGTACACTCCGGTTTCTGTGCTCCGTCCGCCTCATATCCCAAATCGGGCCTTACGGCAATGTATAGAAATGTCCAGGCTTTTGATGGTTTTTCGAAGTGTTCTTGCAACTGATAGTGAATTACTAAGGTATGAAAACTTTTTAAAAAACGTTCACTCCCTGCTTTTAAGCAATACAGCCACGGTAAAGCGGCTGACACATACCAACTTGTCGGCATCATTGGTGATCTTTATATCCCAGACCTGGGAGCTTTTGCCGAGGTGAAGCGGTGTGGCTTTTGCATGGACAAAGCCTTCTCGTACAGACCGTATATGGTTTGCGTTGATTTCCTGGCCTACAATAAAGTAGTTATCCCGGTCTATGCAGTAGGAGGCAGCGATGCTTCCGACGGTTTCTGCAAGTGCAAGCGATGCCCCGCCATGCATAATGCCTATGCGCTGGATGGTGCGGTGATCGACCGGCATTTTTGCTGTCATGTAGTTGCTGCCGATTTCGGTCATTTCAATACCGAGGTGCCTTGCCATCTGGCCGTCTATGATCTGGGCGGTGTTGATATCCTCGACCGTGACCGGGGCAGTGAAAATCGATGATTCTTTCATGGAAAGAGCTGTTTTTCCGGGGAGAGTGTACCCGGTGTGCGGGGTTTGCAGTTGAGCGGGTGACGAGACTCGAACTCGCGACATTTTGCTTGGGAAGCAAACACTCTACCAACTGAGTTACACCCGCGTCGAAGAAAAGTCAAAAGGCAAAAGTAAAAAGTCAAAAATTGCCAACTGCCTACTGCCGACTGATTCCCTTTCGACCCCGAAACCCGATACCGACCCCGATTTCCGACTCAAGAATCACGGTTATTTACTCAAGTTCATATCCAGCTGCATCCTCCTGAACCGAACATCCTTTTCACCAATTTCGTCAGCTCTGCTATAATACGCTGTTGGAAAAACCAGATTTGTTCATTCCTTTTCTTTCGGGGTTCGCCGTCGCTATCGGAATCGGGAATCGATCCTTTCTTTTCCTTGTCGCCTTGTCTACTGGCTACTGCCAACTTTCCCTTTTTTGACTTTTTACTTTTGAATTTTGACTTGTCACTCGTCACTACTCTTCCGACCCCGATCTCCGAAGAGAGGTTGGTAAGCGGTAACCAAAAGCAGTAACAGGTGGTGAGGGAGGGAGTTGAACCCTCGACCTCAGGGTTATGAATCCTGCGCTCTTACCAACTGAGCTACCTCACCGCAACTGTGTTTAAATGAATGTGTTCAAAAACACAGGGCTGCTAATATACGAACCGTCGCCGGATATCGCAACGCTTATTTTGTTTTGTCAGCTTTGTTCCCTTGATGGCAGTTTCTGCTGTGCTTGCAGCTTCGCGAGAATTGCTTCTGCAAGGGGAATGTCCTCCGGGGTGGTGATTTTGATATTATGATACCCTGTCTCGTAAATCTTGATGTTTTGTTCGGGAAAGAACTTTTCAACAAGAGCGGCGTCATCTGTTGCGTAGCACTGTTCAAGTCTGGCGTGTTTATGTGCCTGAATCAGTGTTTTCGAGGCGAAACCCTGGGGGGTCTGAACCTGAAGAAGACGGCTTCTGTCAAGTGTTTCACCGAAAAAATCCGGATTCTCGGCGATATACTTGATCGTATCTTTCGGTTTCGTTGCGGGTACGCAGGCGCCGTAATATGTGGAAAGGGATGCGATTTCATCGATTTCGTCATGCTGAATGAACGGCCTTGCCCCGTCATGTACCAGAATGGCATCAGGTGATTTTCCGGAATCGAGGATATGCTTTTCAATGAGTTCTATACAGTTGTAAACCGAATCCTGGCGTTCCTTGCCTCCGGTTATAACGGCTCTTACCTTGGTGAAGCCGTACCGGTCTGTCATGTTCTTCAGCAACTCGATACCTTCAGACTTGGTTGCGACATAAACGGCTGTGATGGAGGATGCGCGTTCAAATGCCGAAAGGGTATGATAAATGACCGGATAACCGCCGATTTCAAGAAGCTGCTTGCTGAGACCGCGTTGCAGCTTCATGCGTTTTCCGACACCGCCGGCGGCGATGATGGCATATGAACTCATGATGACTGTTGGGCTTGCACAGTTTGAAACGATCAGTATAGGTTGTTAGCAAATAAACATGGCATCACCATATGCCAGAAAACGGTAGTCGCTCTTCAACGCGTTTTTGTAGGCATCCATCAGCAGGCGGTACTCGGCAAACGCACTCACCATCATGAGCAGGGTTGTTTCGGGCTGCTGAAAGTTCGTGAAAAGCGCATCGGTGACCTTGAACTGGTAAGGAGGGTAAATGAACTTGTCCGTCCATCCCTGGCCGAACTTTATTTTTCCCTCGACGGTAGCATTGGCTTCAAGGACTCTGCAGGTGGTTGTTCCGACGGCAATGACCCTTCCTGACTTGTTGAGCTTGGTTTCGTTAATCTCCATTGCTGTCTGGTAGGGAATGTTGAAATACTCGGAATCCATCTTGTGCTTCGAGACATCTTCCACCTCGATGGCGTTGAATGAGCTGAGGCTGGGGTGAAGTGTTATCTGAAGTATTTTGACACCTTTTTTCTTTATTTCCTCGAGCAGGGGCATGGTGAAATGAAGTCCCGCCATAGGAGCGACGACGGCCCCCGTTTGTGATGCGTATACCGTCTGGTAGTCTTCACGATCGGATTCATCCGGTTTTCTGGAGAAGTAGGGCGGGAGCGGAACCGACCCGATTTTCTCAACTAACTCGAAAACATCGATTTCAGGGTTGAGAAACCTTATGGTGCGACCTCTGGATGTTGTATTGTCGACAACCTCGGCAACTACGTCATCCTGGAAATATATTTTATTGCCGACACGTACTTTTCTGGCCGGATCGACAAGTACGTCCCATAACCCGGCCTCTTTGTTCAGCTCGCGTAAAAGAAAAACTTCGATCTTGGCATCGGTTTTTTCTTTCTGTCCGAAAATCTTTGCAGGGAAAACCCTGCTGTTGTTTAGAACAAGAAGGTCGCCTTTCTTGAAATACGAGGTAATGTCGGTGAATACTTTATGATCGATTTCCTTTTTCCTCCGGTTCAGCACCATGAGCTTGCATGTATTGCGGGGTGAAACCGGGCGGTCAGCGATTCTGGATTTCGGCAGGTTGTATCGAAAATTTGAAAGCCGCATAACGTAAAAGGCAAGAGGTCATCGGAATATGGGAAAATAACGTGTTAATATATACCGTTTCCCGACAAAAATACAAAGAGAGGAATCAGCCCACGGTATCCGGTTGTCCCGACGAGTAACCCGTAACGGGGGAAGACATATTCGGGGCTTGATTTGACGACTTGTTACTTGTCGCCCCCCCAGCATAACCGGAGGCATCACTTGTTATACACCCATCCGGCTTGTTTGAGTGTAAATTCAACAATTGCTTGTTGCTTTTGCCCCCCTGCCGATAGTCACCTTATGGCCGGCAATGCAGGCTGTGACACTTGCCTCGGGGCTTTCGAGAAGGTGTACCGTAATGGCTTTATGATCGATAACAATGCGATACCAGCTTTTACGGAAACATATCTTGATGTCCAGTGACCTCCAGTGCTCCGGGAGGTTCGGGTGAACATTCAACATGTCGTTTGTGAACGACACACCGGCAAAGTACCGGGTCACTGCATCAAGGGTTCCTCCCATGACTCCACAATGTATGCCTTCCTGGGTCGTGCCGCCCTGTGTATCTTCGATATCGCTTTTCAGCGATTCGGCAAACCACGTCCAGGCGGTCTGATGACCGTCATGAAGGTAGCTGGAGATGATTGCGTGGACAACCTTACTGAGAGTTGAACCGTGGCTGGTACGCGGTTCGTAGTAGTAATAGTTGTCTCTTACCATCTTGACCGGGTCCTCGATACGGTGTCCGTTCTTTTCGAGAACATGCTGGACTTCGACAGGGGAAAGGGTATAGAAAGTCATCAGGACATCGGCCTGTTTGGCAACCTTGTAGTTGTCCGGCGAGTCGCCTTCTGCCTTCAGGATCCTGTCCATACGGTGTATGTTGCCGTACTTTTTTCTGTACTGGTCCCAATCGAGCTCCTCGAGTTTCATATAACCGTCGAATTGTTCGAGTATACCGTCCTTTGTGAAGATGATATGCATGCTGCTGCAGATCTTTTTCCACTCCTCTATTTCATCATATCCGATACCGATTTTCGTCACGAGCTTGTCCATTACGGAAGGATCGAGATTTTCCGCAAGCTCAACGGCCTTTTCAAGAAGCCACGCGGTCATAATGTTTGTATAGGCATTGTCTTTCAGGCCTTCCTTGCTGCTTTCCGGAAGTTTTTCATGAAACTCATCCGGTCCCATAACCCCTTCTATATGATACTGCCCGGTATCCGGCAGGTATCTGGAAATACTTGCCCAGAACCGTGCGACTTCAAACAATATTTCCGCGCCGTACTGCTGGAGGAACTCTGTGTCTCCGGTTCCATGTGCGTAATGCCAGGTGTTGTAAAAAACCGCGATTGAAACATGCCGCTGGTTTCTGCTCAGGTCGGGACCCCAGGTCCCGCTTTGCGGGTTATAATGAACGATCTGTGTCTCCTCACTGCCGTCGTCAGCCGTCTGCCAAGGAAACATTGCGCCTCTGTAACCGTTTTCTCTGGCATATTCCCTGGCGGCATCGAGCCTTTTGTAACGGTACATCAGCAGTGCCTTGGCGATATCCGGGAAGTGATGGATGAAGAAGGGGAGAATATAGATTTCATCCCAAAAAATATGGCCGCGGTATGCTTCACCATTCAGGCCCCTGGCGGGCATGCCGGCGTCGATGGAGGGATTGTGCGGCGAAGCGGTTCCCATAAGATGGTAGGTATGAAAGCGGAGGGCTTTCTGGCTGAAACGGTCTCCGTCTATGGAAATATTGCATTTTTCCCATATTTTTTGCCAGGCTGCGGTATGTGCGTCAAGCAGTTCGGAAAAACTTACTGCCGAAAGTATGGCCTTGTCACCCGCTGCTTTCGGATCATCGTGGTCACGGTCAAGCGAGGTGTGGACAGCCACGATTTTTTCAATCGTACACTCCTGACCCCGGGTCAGCGGTACCTTGAAAAGTTCCGCGATGTACCTTGGTGACGGATCAACGCTTTTTTGGGCGTCGACAGCAGCACCGGAAACCCTGATATTGCTTTTTGCATGGGTAACTATCTGATAATGAGAACTGTTTGTTTGAACATGCAGATACATCCCTTCACCGGAGCGGCCGCTGTCGACATGTTCAAGGTGATCTGAAGCCAGGCTGCTGTATCTTGCAACTCCCTTGTTTTCTACCCGGCCGTCGATCGCTGTTCTGAACTCGACATCTCCGGAATAATTTATCGGTACGAAGGAAAACTGCAGAGCACAGAGATGAGGATTTGCCATGCTTGCTATGCGCTGGCTGGATATGCGTGTGATTCTGCCGAGATTATCCTGGAAGACGATTTCGCGGCTCATGACGGCACTTTGCATATCGAGATCCTGGCTGTAGCTGAGAATTTTCTGTTCAAAAGGGTCGATGAAGCTGCCGCAGCAGATCCTGAACTCCACAGGAAGCCAGTTCGGGCAGTTGACAAAATCGTTGTTGTAAATGGTTTCACCATGAACCTTTGAAGGTATTTTATTGAAAACGCCTGCAATGTAGGTTCCGGGATAGAGGTATTGGGAGGCTTTGGGCCCTTCGTAAGCGCCTCTTGTTCCTATGTATCCGTTTCCAATTGCGGTCAGGGTTTCCCGCAGCTTTTCCTCTTCGGGTTTAAACGTTGCATAGCGCAGGTTCCAGCCATCTTCGGCAATCTCTTCCTGAAACCAGCGAATAACTTCATCGACGGTAATTTCGCCGAGGTCTCTTATAACGATGTCGGCACCTTCTTCCTTCAGTTGAATGCCCTCGATCTCGCGGGCAATACCAAGAACCAGCCCGAAATTGCCTGCGGAACCGGCTTGAACACCGGAAATGGCATCCTCGACAACAACGCAGTCATGGGGGTGCAGGTCAAGGTTGTCTGCTGCGGTTGTAAAAATATCGGGGTTGGGTTTGCCCTTCAGACCGAGTTCAAGAGAAACCTCGCCGTCAACGCGGGTTTCAAACAAGGTCTCAAGTTGTGCCAGTTCGAGGATAAGCTTGCAGTTTCGGCTTGAAGAAGCTATGCCGATACGAATGCCCCGAGACTTCAGCTCCCGTATGAAATCAACCGTGCTTTGGAAAACTTCCGGGCCTTCCTTGATGAGAATTTCGGTGAAAACTTCGTTTTTGCGGTTGCCAAGCCCGCAGATGGTGGGCATTTCCGGTATATCGTCGATTTCGCCGAAAGGCAGTTCGATGTCCCGGGATTCAAGAAAACTCCTTACACCTTCCATGCGTGGTTTGCCGTCTACATATTTTAGGTAATCCAGCGCAGGATCGAAAGGCACGAAAGGTTCGTTGTTTGCTTCCGCATACTCTTTGAGGAAGGTGTTGAACATGGATTCCCAAGCCAGGCTATGGATTTTCGCCGTACCTGTTACAACTCCATCTAAATCGAAAATGACACCTTTAAGCATAGTATTCGTACGTGTTATTGTGGGTTGGAGAAATATGGCATGAAACGTTACAGAGAGAGCAGGCCCAGGATAGTCAGGAGAATATCCGGAGAAGGGACGATCATGTTCTGAGGGCAGATCTTTTGTACCTTTTCAGCAAGATCCCGGTCCTTGGTTACAAAAATTGTCCATACGTCATCGCACATTTCAGCGGTTTTTTTGAGCATCGGTATGTCCGAAGACGTGTCCCCACAGACAAGGTTCGAACCAGATTCCGTCTGGATGCCGACTGTTTTGCAGATAAATTTCAGGCCATCACCCTTGTCGAAGTCTTTTACAGGATCGCCGCCTTCCTGGTCAACGGTAAGAATGATCTCTATGTCAAGTCCGGTATCCTCTATGCGGAAGTTTTTGTTTTCCGGATCGATCTCCTTGACAATGCTTGTTACCTTTTCGAGGAATGCCGTAGATTCTTCGGGATTGATTGAGCGGCTGATATCCTGCCGGGCAACGGTTGTCTGGCCGAACTTGAACTGGAGAGCCGAACCTATGAAGTTGAATTTTTCGAAACGCGGGTCTTTGAGAAGCTGGCGGAGCCTTTCGTTGAGCAAGTGTATAAGTTCCTGCTTGTGCTCATCTATAGGATAACTGTGGAAATTTCCTTCCGGGTCGATGAATTCCCTGCCTTTCGAGCCTGCGTAGAAAAAAATATCGTTCGGGTTTATCGAAACATCCAGTATGCCGAAGTCCTTGAGAGGTGCCGAAGTGATGAAGATGGGAAAGCGGCAGCAGTTTTTCGCGAACCTCGAGAGGAATACGGAATTATAAATCGGCTGCACCGAGGAGCGGTACCTGCCGCAGTAGTTGTTTGTTGTTCCGTCACGGTCGGTAATGAACGTATTAAACTTTTTGCCGCGAAGTTTCTCTATGCCTTCGTTCAAATATTTGCGGAAATCCGGTATGAATTTTGCCAGGTAGTTGATAAAATGGTCCTCGCCGTATTCCAGGTAGTAAATATCTTTTTTCAGCTCTCTGATTTCATAGGTAAGATCAACCTCGATCTGTTTTTTGCCGTCCAGCTGCAGTACCCTCTGTCCTGTATAGTCGTCGGTATGAATGGTTTCGAGCGAATAGAGGGCGTTCTTCAAAGAATTTATGCACTCCTGGCCTACGACTCTCTGTTTCATGATGTTGCGCACTATAGGCGCGCGCAGGTCGCGGGTTTCAGATTTGAGCTGGTAAAGTTCTTTGAGCGTTCTGATGTCCTGAAGTGAGATGGATGAAATGCATGTCTCGAGCTTCTTTTCTTTCAGAATCTGTTGTTGCATGTGTTCTGGTGGCCGAAACAGTGTTTTTTCATGTGATTTGTCTGTCAATCTAATAAAAGATCCGGTTAAAGGATTTATTTTTTGCGAAAAAGTAACGTTGGCTCTGGTGCTGCTGGTTTTTTCCTGCCTAACACATAGCACCTTCCCACTTCCCGCTCTCCCTCTTTTTTTGTTCCTTTGGTGAATTATTCAGGTTAAAGGCCGGGATACAGTGACGTTAGTTTTTGTTTTATCTGTACATGAATGTTTTTGGCTTCGTTACAGGCGTTCAGCATCACAAAGCGTTTTTTTTCACTCTCGGCAAGTTTCAGGTAGCCTTTCCTGACCCGTTGATAGAAAGCAAGTCCGGAGTTTTCCATCCGGTCGAGTTCGCTTTCTTCGAAAGCAAGGGGAAGGGACTTTTCGGAAAACTTTCTTATGAGGGCATCTTCCGGTGAAATATCAAGAAAAAAGGTGATATCAGGTTTCAGGCTAAACGTTGCGACATTGTTAACCTGTTGCAGCATCTGCAAATCGAGGCCGCGGCCATAACCCTGGTATGCTGTGGTTGAATCGTAAAAACGGTCGACAATTACCACATTGCCCTGCTTCAGAGCCGGCAGTATTACGTTCTGTATCAGTTCGGCCCGGCTTGCAGAAAAAAGCAGCAATTCACCGATCGGGGTGATATCGTGCTTGCTTTCAAGCAGGAGAGCCCGGATTTTCTCTGCAACGGCGGTTCCACCTGGCTCCCGAAGTGTCAGTACATCGTGGCCTTTATCCGTTAAATATTTTTTCAGTTGTTTTACCTGGGTCGATTTACCGGCCCCGTCGATACCTTCAAATGATATGAACATTGTTGCTCCAACCGGATTGTTGTTTCCCTGAGTTGATTTTCTGCAATTATGTATTGTTCAGAACCCGAGTTGAGGGATTGTTCAGGAAAAAACGGGTCACTATGCGGCTGAATAACTCCGGATATTCAAGCATGGGAGCGTGACCGCAGTTTTTGAAAATATAAAGTTCAGAATCCCGGATTTCCTTTTGCACGACCGGGGCAATACCAGGTGAAATATACTGATCATGATCGCCCCATAAAATCAAAACGGGCATGTTGAGCCTGTGCAACTGCTTTCGAAGTCCGGTCCGCGAAAGGTCAAGTCTTCTGAAATTTCTGTTCAGCGTCATTACGGTTTCCATTGATTCCTTGTTTCTTGATATCAGGAGGTTTTTTTCATAGGAAGCACGGTCAACACGTTCCGGGAAGTGAAATGCGGTTTTGAACGCCTTTGATGCCACTTTCTCGCTGGTAAAAATCCCTTTAAGCACCTGCTTTACTCCTGGTAGGCTGATGCCCCTGATCCAGCCCGGTACGTCAATAAATCCGTCGGTATTGCTCAGCACCAGTTTATTGAAACTGCCGGGATAAAGAAGTTCTGTTGCAAGCAGGTACTTACCTCCCATTGAGTGTCCTACAGCGAAAAACTCTTTACTGTGTTTGTTATGGGTTTTTTCCATGAACTCTTTTATCAGTACGGCATAAAATTCCAGGGAGTATGGGGCCAGTTTCGGCTTGTCTGATTCGCCGAATCCCAGCAGGTCAAGTGCAAGTACCCTGAACGATCGGGAAAGAAAGGGGGTGGCCTGTTCAAAAAAATCAAGGGAACAGGAGATGCCGTGGAGCAGCAGCATCGTGGGTTTGGAACCGCCCGTGTCAAGATAACGATGTTTATGCCCCCTGAGGATTATGTGGCTGCTGTGCTGAGACATTCGGGAAGAGGTTTGTCAGTTACGTGTTATAGCACTGGCGGTTCAGCGGGGTAAGCTGTTTGACGGGATTTTGATGATGAATAACAATGGGGAGGGGAAAAAAGATTCCGGCATCATTGGGGAATAGTGATCGGGGCATGACTTTTCCTGAGCACCATGTCATCTTTGCGGGTTGGGAAAAGTGCAGCCGAACACCTAATGCTGCCCCGCAAAACGGATGATTTGGCTCAAGGTCGAGCATCGGAAGCTCTCATACTTTCAAAAGATGCAGCAAGTCCGTTGAATAAGCGAAGCGAGCGGTTCGAGAACAAGGTGAACGGCGCACGGACATGTTGGAGTATTCGGAGCATGAGAACACCATTTGATAACCTGCGCTGCCCTGGAAAATGGATGATTTCGCCAGAGATCAAGGACTGCCAGTGCTTTTGAAGCGGAGTGTATATCAAAATACATGAGCATCGAAAGTACTGGCATGACGCGGAGATTGGGTGAAAGGGCCATTTTCCAGAGCAGCGAATTAGTGGGGTTGTCCTGTGGGTCTTATCAACACCTGATTCACATCAACATGAGGCGGCTGGCTTACGGCATACATCACGGCGCGTGCAACATCATCGGGCAGCAGCTCCGGTGTGTCCGGTTTCGGTACTGTGTCCCAGAAAGGCGTGTCGACCACACCCGGTTCTATCAGCGTCACACGGATGCCCGTACCGACCATTTCATTGCGGATGGCCTGCGCGATCCCTGTAACTGCCCATTTGGTGGCCGAGTAAAGGTTACGGATCGAGGTGATATGGCCGACAACCGAGCCGGTAATTAGAAAATGCCCTCCTGTTTTAACCAGTTTCGGCAGGCACAACCTGGCGGTAACGGCGGGACCGTAAACATTGGTGAGCACCATTTCTCTCCACTCGTCCAGCTTGTCTTCACCGCCGTAAAAAGAAGACCCTTTGGAAAACCCGGCATTTGCAAGGACAACATCGATCCGTCCGAAATGTTCCACGGCTGTATTGATCATCTTCTCCTGTGCTTTCCAGTCCGAGACGTCGCAGGCAAAGACCATGGTGTTATCGCTGCCGAGCCTGTCCTGCAAGGCTTCGAGTTTTCCGGTTGAACGTGCGGCAAGCACAACTCTGTAACCTGCTTCGGCGGCAAGTTTTGCTGTTGCCTCACCGATTCCGGTGGAAGCACCGGTTATGAGAAAAACTTTCCGCTTCCGCATGATTGATCTTCAAAGCTTTTATGAATACTAAATTGAGCGTTTCAGCAATCGCTCAATTTAGGACACCTCTATTAATTTGTTGCGCACCATGATTACTTCGTTGGTCGGTGCTCGAAATCCTCATGTACTACGTGTACACTCCGGTTTCTGCGCTCCGTCCGCCTTGTAGCGCTCACGACAATAAAATAGAGGTGCCCTTTAGCCTGAATAATTCATGAGAGTTCAAACACCCGACTCCCGATTGTTCTTCTTTCGGGGTTCGCCGTCGCTATCGGGAATCGATCTTTTCCTTTCCCTAACTCCTTTTCTTCCTTTGGTGAATTATTCAGGTTAGGTGAATGTTATCGGTTTTGTGTTTGTTGCGCAAGCATTATTGAAATTATAGTTTTAACGGATAAACCAGGTTCTTTTTGAATTTTCTCACACGCTGTGGCGTTATATGGAAAAACCGGAACAAATCCTTTTTTCATGCATCACTATGCAGACGAGATATCTATTGTATTCGGAGGCGCGGCGGGCCAGGGGGTTCAGACAATAGCCGATGCCCTCGTCAAGGTTCTCAAAAGAAACGGCTATTATGTGTTTGCCTGCACCGAATTCATGTCCCGCATCAGAGGGGGGAGCAATTCCACGGAAGTAAGAATTACAGGTAAAGAACGCAAGGCATATGTGCGTGGCATAGATGTCCTGGTTGCGCTTAATGCCGAAGCTGTCGATCATCTCGAAGAACGTATCGGAGAAGCCACCCTTGTTTTTGCCGAGAAAGATCATGTCGAGGGCAAGGAGATCAAAAACTTTATCGACACGCCCTTTGCTGCATTCGCCAAGCAGGCGGGAAGCCCTGTTTTCTCGAACACCGTGGCGGTCGGAGTGGTGCTGGGCTTGCTCGGCATATCTCTCGATGCTTTTTTGGCATACCTTTCCGTGCAGTTCGCGTCCAAGGGTGAAGAGGTTGTCGCGAAGAATGTAAAGGCAGCAAAGCTGGGACATGATTTCGGCACCGAAACGGCTGCCAGAAACAGGATCCAGGTGACGATCAAACCCGCCGATACGTCTCCCGATGAACTGCTTATCGATGGAAACACGGCCTTAGGGATCGGAACGGTTGCCGCCGGTTGCAGCTTTATTTCTTCCTATCCCATGTCTCCGGGAACAGGCCTTTTGACATTTCTTGCCCGCAGGGCGGACGATTTCGATATCATCGTTGACCAGGCAGAGGACGAGATCTCCGCAATCAACGCGGCGCTGGGCGCGTCCTATGCCGGTGCGCGGGCGATCGTCAGTACTTCCGGGGGCGGATTTGCGCTGATGGAAGAAGGGATAAGTCTTGCCGGTGTTACCGAGGTGCCGGTTGTGGTGCATATCGGCCAGCGGCCCGGACCGGCTACAGGATTGCCGACACGTACTGAGCAGGGCGATCTCAATCTCTCGTTGTACGCTGGCCACGGGGATTTTTCGAGAGTAATTCTCGCCCCCGGATCGTTCGTGCAGGCAATCGAACTTGTCCAGAGGGCGTTTAACCTTGCCGACAAATACCAGACAACAGTTTTTGTGCTGACCGATCAGTTTTTTCTCGACTCTGTTGCTTCGGTCATGAAGTCCGAGATTGTCAGGCTTCCGGTTGAACGGCATATTATCAGGACAGATAGGGACTACAAAAGATATCGCTTGACGAAAAACGGCCTTTCTCCGCGGGGTGTGCCCGGTTATGGTGACGGAATTGTAAAAACCGATTCTCATGAACATGACGAAAGCGGTCATCTGACTGAGAATTTCGGGGTTCGGCGGAAAATGGTCCATAAACGGCTCCAGCGTCTCGAACAGCTCAGCCGTGAGGCATTGTTGCCTGAGCGTTTCGGCCCTGCTAAAGCGGGAAGCCTTGTTATTTGCTGGGGATCGAACAGGGGAGTGCTGGAGGAAGCGCTTGAAAGGCTGAAGCGCAAAGATCTTGCCGGTTTGCACTTTTCCCAGCTTTATCCATTGAGCCCGGAAATCAGCGGAATGCTTGACGCAAAGAATGTGATCGTACTTGAGAATAATGCGACAGGGCAGTTTGCGGATTTGCTCAACCGCGACGCCGGTGTTCGCGTTTCAAGGAAAATACTCAAGGCAACAGGCGAACCGTTTTCGGTTGAGGAAGTTGTTGAGGCATTACAGGAGAGACAGCATGAATAACATGACAGCCAACCCGTTTGACATGCAGGGCAAAGACATCAACTGGTGCCCGGGATGTGGAAACTATAAGCTGCTCGACGCTGTAAAAGACGCTTTTTACGAGCTTGATCTGGATCGCCGAAACCTCGTGATCGTCTCGGGCATCGGACAGGCAGCGAAACTCCCGCAATATGTCAATGCCAACATGTTTAACGGGCTCCATGGCAGGGCATTGCCCGTCGCCATGGGGGTCAAGCTCGCTAACCGTAACCTGGTCGTGATTGCCGAATCGGGTGACGGCTGTATGTATGGAGAGGGCGGGAACCATTTCCTGCATGCTGTCCGCCGCAACTACGATATAACCGTGATCGTGCATGACAACATGGTATACGGTCTCACCAAGGGGCAGGCTTCTCCTACTTCCCGGATGGGGATGGAAACCTCCCTGCAGTTTAATGGCGTCATGCTTGAACCGTTCAACCCGGTTGCGGTTTCGCTTGCTCTCAATGCACCATTTATCGCGCGCGCAAGCGCCGGTGACGGTGAAAAGACGAAGGCGATCATCAAGGAGGCTATTTCATTCAAAGGCTGTTCCATTGTCGATATTTTCCAGCCCTGTGTGATATTCAACAAGATAAACACTTACCAGTGGTTCAGGGAGAACACCTACTACCTGCCTGATGATTACGATCCGACCGATCGCAAACTGGCTTTTGAAAAAGCTATCGAAACCGAAAAACTGCCGCTTGGGGTCATCTACCGCCATGAGGGCCGCGAATTGTACGAAGACCTTCTCTGCATCACCCATATCCCTTCCTATGAACACGAGATTTCCGAAAAAGCGTTTGAAAAGATGCTCGAAGAGTACCGGTAGATAACAGAGTTTTCAACAGATATTTGTAGGGGATGCTTTTTGTGGTTCCAGCCCCAGCAGGGTGAAAATGAACCCGATCAGCCAGCCGATGAAAGGAATGAGGCCGAAAATCCAGATGAGAAAAATGCCTAAAACCGGAATAAATGCCGGAAAAAGGATGTGGGTACGCTAATAACTGCTTTTTTTTGACGCGTTTCGTCAAATATCAACTTGTTTTTCTTTACCTTAAAATACAAAACGAAGTTTTCAGAATGTACCATACATTCCGTTATGAGGGTCATCGCTGTAAATTGTCGGGAGCGGCTTGAGTTACAAGGCGGACGGATTGCAGGAGCCGGGGTGTTCTGACAAGCCGGGACCAACGAAGTAATCAGGTCGCATAACAACAAATTTATAGAGGTGCCCATGAGTAACTCCCTCCATGGTCTGATGGCAATAGCATAATAAAAGAACTATGAAGGACGAAGAAAAAACATTTTCCCAGCTGGTTGCAGAGCTCGGGGAGTTACGGCAGAAGGTATCTGAGCAGCATAAAGGAATTGCGAAGGACGAAGAAAAGACATTTTCCCAACTGGTCGCAGAGCTCGGGGAGTTACGGCAGAAGGTATCTGAGCAGCATAAAGGAATTGTGAAGGACGAAGAAAAGACATTTTCTCAACTGGTTGCAGAGCTCGGGGAGTTACGGCAGAGGGTATCTGAGCTTGAAAAGACGGAATCAGTTTGCAGGGTCTTTACCAGAAAACTCAAGGAAAGCGAAGAGCGGTTCAGACAGTTTTTTGAAAATATAAGCAGCGGGGTTGCTGTTTATGATGCGCAGGACGACGGAAATGATTTTGTTTTCAGAGACTTCAACAAGTCTGCCGAGAGAATCGACAAGATCGGGAAAAAGGATGTCATAGGGAAGAGTGTTCAGGAGCTTTTTCCCGGCATAAAGAATTTCGGGCTTTTTGGTGTTCTGCAACGCGTCTGGAAAACAGGAAAGCCGGAACATCATCCGGTGTCAATGTATAAAGACAAGAGAATTGCAGGGTGGAGAGACAGTTATGTTTTCAAATTACCGGGTGGAGAGATCGTGGCCGTCTATAATGATGTGACGCGCGAAAAACAGTTCGAAGAAAAGCTGAAGGTAATCAGCAGGGCAATTGAACAAAACCCGGTAGCGGTTGTGATAACCGATCATGAAGGCAGCATTGAGTACGTCAACCCCAAGTTCACGGATTTGACAGGGTATTCCCAAGAAGAAGTTCTGGGAAAAAATCCGCGTATCCTGCAATCGGGAGAACTGTCTCAGGACTTTTATGAAGAACTCTGGCGTGTCATTCTTTCTGGAAAAGAGTGGCAAGGTGAGTTTCACAACAAAAAGAAAAACGGTGAACTTTACTGGGAAAGTGCAAGTATATCGCCTGTGATCAATGAAAAGGGCATCATTACCAATTTTGTGGCGGTAAAAGAAGATGTTACCGAAAAAAAGAAGCTATGGAATCAACTGGTCGATGCCAAAGAAAAAGCCGAGGAAAGTGACCGCCTGAAATCGTGTTTTCTGGCGAATATAAGTCATGAAATACGTACCCCGATGAATGGTATTCTTGGTTTTTCTGCTCTTTTGAGGGAGCCTCTCCTGTCGGGGGAAGAAAAAGAGCAGTATACGAGGCTTATTCAGGAAAGCGGGAAACGTATGCTCTCCATGATCAATAACCTTATTGATATTTCAAGGATAGAGATCGGTGAGCTTTCACTTTCTCCGGGCGCAACAAACGTCAATGAAATCATTGAAAACATTTATGCGTCTTTCAGGGAACAGGCACGGCAGAAAGGGATATCTTTTTCGTTCGGGGCTGATCTTTTAGCAAAAGAAAGCGTTATCGTAACGGATAAGGCAAGGCTTAATCAGGTGTTATCTCACCTTGTCGGTAACGCATTGAAATACACAAGAGAGGGTGAGGTTGCTTTCGGTTATAAGAAAGCCGGTAAGATGCTTGAGTTTTATGTCAGGGATACCGGAATCGGGATCCCTAAAGATCAACAGGGGAAAATATTTGAACGTTTCAGGCAGGTTTCTCTCGATGCGACGTGTGAGTATGAGGGGGCAGGTCTCGGCCTGAGCCTCAGCAAAAAAATTGTTGAGATGCTTGGCGGTACGATCTCCGTTGATTCAACGCCGGGAGAAGGAAGCATTTTTAACTTCTCACTGCCGTATACACCTTTTCAGTCAAAAAACTCCTGGTCACAGGAAGCGAAAGAGGGTCATTCTTTTCCTGCCGGTTTTACGATACTGGTTGCGGATGATGATTCAATAAGCCGGCTTTTGTTGAAAGGTATACTATCCAGTCAAAACGCAACGGTATTGCTTGCTGAAAACGGCAGGAAAGCTGTTGAAAAGGTTGAAACAGAGCCTGCTATCAATGTTGTGCTCATGGATATGAAGATGCCCGTGATGAACGGTTATGAAGCAACCGTAAGAATTAAGGAGATCCGGTCGGATTTACCGGTCGTCGCCCAGACGGCATTTGCTGGTCCGGGTGAAAAGGAAGCAGCAAAAAATGCGGGCTGTGACGAGGTCCTGTCAAAGCCGATAAATCCGGAGAAGCTGCTGGCGGAAATACAGCGGTATGTATAGGGTATAGGGTAGGGCGCCCTTTATTTGTTGCGCACCATGATTTCTTCGCTGTCCCGCGCGCCGGGACATTCTCCCGATAAAATCGGGCCTACGTTCGCCTTCCATCCCGATGCAATCGGGACTCATGACAATACACAAACAATACATAGGGGTATCCTGGAGTTTCGGTTTGGTTTGCGAAGCTCCCGCCTACGCCCGGGATTTTCCTGAAGAGGCTTTTGAGAAGCTGATCGCGGAATACCGGTAGATAAGAAGGGACGGAGTTATGCGAGTATACAGGACGTATTCCGACCCTTTTTGGGGAAGTGATGTGATAAAATGCAGACGCTGAACAATTTATTTTTGTTGAAAAACACTTTTTTCTTGAAGTGTTTTGCTTATTTTTGCAAAATACTATCAAGTCAGGCAGGAACCGTGACGTACCGTGGTTCCTTTGCCCCCGGTATCCACCCCCTGTGCCTGAACTGAGCATTTTTCCATAGCAAGCAGTATTGAATTGATTCAATTCCTGTTCTGAGGTTTGAAACCTCCCCTATTCATTCCGGTTTGAACGTGGAAAGTGGAGTAATACCATGAAGGATGAATACAAGGAGAGGCCCCGGCTCATAAGAGAGCTGCAGGGATTAAGGCAGCGGGTTTCCGAGCTGGAAAGGGCCAACGCGTCTTCGAGACGGAACAGCGAAGAGCATTTCAGGCAGCTTTTCGAGAATGTAAGCAGCGGCATTGCTGTTTATGAAGCGTCGGATAATGGCAATGATTTTATTTTCAAGGATTTCAACAAAGCAGCCGAGAAAATTGAAAAGCTCAAGAAAAAAGCGGTTGTCGGTAAAAGCGTTTTAAAGGTTTTTCCCGGAGTTAAAAAGTTTGGGCTTTTCAGTGTCTTTCAGCGCGTGTGGCAAACCGGGAAACCGGAACGTCACCCGGTATCGATGTATGAGGATGAAAGGATTGTTGGTTGGAGAGATAATTATGTGTACAAGCTTCCAGGAGGGGAAATCGTTGCTGTTTATGATGATGTTACCAGAGAAAAACAGGCCGAGGCAGCACTCAGGGATCGCGAAGCTTACCTGCGGAGTATTTTCAGCGCCGCCCCTGCTGGTATCGGGCTGGTTACGGGCCGCGTTTTGAAAGATGCCAACAGGCGTCTGTGCAGCTTGCTGGGGTACAGAAAGGCGGAACTCGTCAATCAGGATGCGCGGATGCTGTATCCGACCGACGAGGAGTGCGAGATTGTCCACAGGGAAAATTACCGCCAGATTGAGAAGAGAGGAGCCGGAACAGTTCAGACGCGTTTGAAGCGTAAAGATGGAAAAATTATCGATGTACTGCTCGGTTCTGCTCCTGTCGATCAAAAAAACCATTCAAAGGGGATTACTTTCACGGTTCTTGATATTTCCGAACAAACGCAGGCTATGGAACGGCTTAATAAAATCAGCAAGGCTGTCGAACAAAGCCCTGCGGTTGTGATGATAACGGACCGTGACGCAAATATTGAATACGTAAATCCCAAGTTCACCAAACTGACAGGGTACTCCACGCAAAAGGTTTTGGGTGAAAACCCGCGTTTCCTGCAGTCGGGTGAAATGCCTCTTTCTTTTTATGAAAAGCTCTGGGAGACCATTCTTTCCGGCAGGGAGTGGTATGGAGAGTTTCACAACAAAAAGAAAAACGGTGAGCTTTACTGGGAAGATGCGAGCATATCACCGTTAAAAAACGAGCAGGGGGAGATTACAGGTTTTGTTGCTGTAAAGGAAGATGTCACTGAAAAGAAAAGGCTGTGGAGTGAGTTGATCGAGACTAAAGAGAAAGCCGAGGAAAGCGATCGTCTGAAATCATGCTTTCTGGCGAACATAAGTCATGAGATACGCACCCCGATGAACGGGATACTTGGTTTTTCGGAACTGCTGAGAGAACCTCTTTTATCGGAGGAGGAAAAGGAGCAGTATATCGATCTCATTCATGAATGCGGGAAGCGCTTGCTTACTATCATTAATGATCTCATCGATATTTCAAGGATTGAAGCCGGTGAAATGGAGGTACATCCGGGCAAGACGGCCGTCAATGAGGTGTTGGAGGGTGTCCATGCGTTTTTCAAGCCGCAGGCGGAAGAAAAAGGTTTGTCTTTCTCTTGCCGGGCAGGCCTTCCCGCAAGTGAGAGTGTCATAATTACTGATAAGACAAGATTGAACCAGGTATTGTCGAACATTGTGAATAACGCTTTGAAGTATACCAAGGAGGGAAGTATCGAGTTTGGTTACAGGAAAGTCGATGATATGCTGGAATTTTATGTCAAAGATACCGGGATCGGGATACCCGATGATCAGCAGGACAAGATTTTTGAGCGCTTCAGGCAAGTGTCGCTTGATTCCACACGCGAATATGAGGGGGCCGGTCTCGGTCTGAGTCTCTGCAAGGCATTTATTGAAATGCTCGGCGGTACTATCAGAGTAAATTCGGTGCCGGAAAAAGGAAGTGCGTTTTATTTTACCCTTCCCTATAATCCTGTAACCGGCAAGCGGGACAGGATTATTCTGGAACCGGGATTTACGATACTGATTGCGGATGACGATTCTACCTGCCGCTTGCTGCTGCAGACAGCACTAACAGGCAGAAAAGCGAAAGTTCTTGTTGCTAAAAACGGTAAGGAAGCAGTAGAGGCGGTAAAGAATGTGCCGGGTATCGATATTGTGCTTATGGATATGAAAATGCCTGTGATGAACGGTTATGAGGCAACAAGGCTTATCAAACGGGTCCAGCCGGGCTTGCCTGTTATTGCTCAGACAGCGTTTGTCTCCCAAAGCGAGAAGGAAAAAGCGATAGCTTCAGGCTGTGATGCTGTACTGCCGAAACCAATAAATCTCAACGAGCTGCTGACCGCGATACAGCGCTTTTTTGCAAGGGTTTGAGCGTGTGCTGCCCAAGAAAAGGCCTATTCTATCTGGAATTTCCTGTGCCCGGTTTGCCAGAAAGCGAAACTCAGAACGTCAGCAAGCGTTTCGAAACGCTTGGTTTTTGTGTCCCCAATACCGTGCCCTGACCGGAAGTCGGTGTAGAAAAGCACCGGCTTCAAAGATGCGTCGGTGGCTGCCTGCAGGCGGGCGGCGAACTTTGCAGGCTGCCAGGCAATTACTCTGGGGTCATTGATCCCTGCAGTGATGAGTGCGGCAGGGTAGTTGACGTTGTCCCTGATGCTGAGATAGGGATCCATTTCTATCAGTGCGAGGCATTCAAGGGAGTCTTTGACGGTACCGAACTCCGGTGCATTGACTGGCCCGTTAGGCGTTTCTTCGCCGCGAAGCGGATTCATGGCTCCGACCTGCGGAATCACGGCGGCAAAAAGATCGGGACGCTCGGTCATTGCCTTACCGACAAGAATCCCCCCCGCACTTGCGCTGTTGAGTGCAATATGAGAAGGCGACGAGTAATTTTTTTCGATAACATATTCCACGCAGCTGATCAGATCCTTCCATGTATTGGGTTTTGTTGTTTTCATGCCTGCCTTGTGCCAGGCATCGCCCAGTTCACCGCCGCCTCGCACGTGGGCGACAGCAAGAATCCCGCCTTTATAGGTCCAAAGAAGAAAAGAGGGGCTGAAGAAAGGCCTGAGTGACTTGCCGTATGCGCCGTATCCATAGAAAAGTGCCGGGTTGTTTCCGTCTTTTTTCAAGCTTTTGTTGTAAATCAGGGAGAGCGGCACTTTGACTCCGTCATGCGAAGGCACCATTACTTCTTTAACAACAAGGTTATCGTACTCCGGATACTCAGCCGGGGAGGAAAGGGTTTCGTAAACGAAAGAGTCTGATGTATCAATGTATCGATAACGTTTATAATCGTTGCCCCAGCCTGAGATGACGACCCATACATCGGGAAATCTGAATCCTTTGGTATTCAGATATATTGTCCCGGCTGTAAAAGGCAGTTTGATTTTTTTTGCTTTTTTTTCTCCGAACCTTTTCCTGTAGAACTCGACCTCCACACCGTTTTTCGACAAGGTGTAATATATGTTCTTACTGGTGAGGCCGAAGGAGGTAAGCACGGCGTCAGGGTCTTCCGGAATAACCGTTTCTGCACTTTTGATATCGGGTTGCTGCAGGGAGGTTTTCAAAACTTTGAAATTCGGGCTTGTTTCCGGGGTATATATGTAAAGGTCCTTTTCAGTGACAGCGAAATCGTGAACGTTGTCTTCGGGTTTGAAAAGCTGTTTCCAGGATATTGTCTTCGCCGTCAGCTCTGATACGGGTGCGTAGAAAACGGTGAGACGCCGGTCTACATTCTGTACGAAAGCATAGAGATGTTTACTTTCTTTGTCGTAATGGACAAAAGGTATGTCTTCCGGTTTTATGTTCAGTTCGGGATTGGTGGCCCTCGAGAATATTTCCCTGTCCTTTGAAGGATCACTTCCCGGTTTGTGGAGATAAACCTTGCTGTTTTTCTGAATATCAATATGATGCTGTTCACCCTTCAAAAGGCGATTATACAGAAAAGCGCTTCCATCCGGCAGCCATGACGGCGAGGCAAACCGGCAGCGGTCGATTCTCTCCGGGTAGACCAGACCTGTTTCAACGTTCATGATTAACACAATATCATCTTCCGAGCCGTCGGCTGCTACCGAAATGGCGATTTTCGATCCGTCATCGGTCGGGGAAATGTTACTGATGACATACCTTTCGGAACCGTTTTTTGACAGATCGGACGGGTCAAAGAGTAATGATTCGGTGCCTTTATAACCGTCCCGGTAGTAGAGCTTGCCGGTTTCGTCCGAAGGCGTTCTTTTCAGGTAGAAGTAACGATCGTTATCCGTGATGGCAAGGTTGTAGATTTTGGAAGATTTGCGGCTGTCGAACTCCTGCATCTTGCTAATAAGGGAATTTCTGCCGGGGATCCTTTCAATAATTGACCTTGCATACTCCGCCTGGGCTCTGAACCATCGCCGGACCAGAGGATCTTTCAGGTTTTCCATGTATCGGTAGGGATCGGCAATCTTTTTGCCCCAGTACTCTTCTTCAACAGTTTTTTCCGGAGCATGGAACGGTTTTACCTTTGGCCGGACCTCTTCGCCTAAAGCTGTTTCTGTATATGTCAAAGGAAAAATGAGAAAGGAAAATACAAATAGTGCTGTGCTCTTCATGCTTTTGCAAAAAACCTTGTTACTGTTAGCTGGATTCTGTTCCCGTTAATATGCTCAATGCAGCTGGTAAACTCCTAATGTGAAAAAAATGACCCGGTGAGAAAAATCCCCCTTTTATCCGCTAACAATGCAATTGAATTGACGATCTCGGTTCTGGATTCTTGTAGAAGGAGCTGCCTGCCATTGTTTTTTCGAAGAGAAAATAAGCTAAACTCTCAGAACCTTTTCGATTTTATCCAGTGCATCCTGCATATCGGGCGGCAAGGGCGCGATGAAGGAAAGCTTTTCATGGGTTGTTGGCTGGAAAAAGGTCAGGTTTTCGGCATGGAGGGCCTGACGGGGAATGAGCTCCAGCAGATTTTTGACGAAACTCTCGCTTTTACTGAAAGGCAGCTTACGTATCGTTGTCCCTCCATAGATTTCGTCCGCGAGGATAGGCGTGCCGATATGTTTGAGATGCACCCGAATCTGATGGGTTCTTCCCGTATGCAGTATCAGCTCGACAAGGGAGAAATACTGGAGGTTTTTCTCGACTCTGTATTCCGTGACCGCGGGTTTCCCATCTTTTCCTCCGTAATCGTAACAGGTCATGACCTTTCGGTTCCTTATCGAACGGCCGATGTTGGTTTTGATTATTCCTTCCTGGGGGTCTGGTACGCCCCAGACAATTGCCTGGTATTTTTTCTCGACCTGCCGGTTTGCAAACTGTCTGGCCAGTTTTTGCAGGGCTGTACTGCTTTTTGCGGCGATAATCAGGCCGGAAGTGTTTTTGTCGAGCCGGTGTACGATGCCGGGTCTGAGGTCTGTTGTATCGAGTGTGTCGGCCTCCGTGCCAAGATGGTGCAGAATGGCGTTGGCAAGTGTGCCTGTCCAGTTGCCGAAAGCGGGGTGGACTACCATGTCCGGTGCTTTGTTGATCACCATCAGGTCATCATCCTCATATATGATGTCAACCGGAATATTTTCTGGAGCCAGTTCCGGCGCGGGAGGTCTGAGAAAAGTAACCTGTATGGTGTCGAGGGACTTGATTTTGTAGTTGGCTTTTACAGGTTTTCCGTTAACCAGTACGCGATGTTCCGAGATAGCTTCCTGAACCTTGTTCCGGGTTGCGTTTTCCACCTGCTGTGTGAGATACACATCGATACGCATCGGTTTCTGGGTCTGAGCAACCTCGAGAGTGATTTTTTTCGGCTCGTTTTTTAACAGTTGATTTTGCATCTTGGGTAACATTCTTTTCGACCGGGATGGGAGCTTATTTATATATATAAAACTGCAATTTTTCATATGTCAAAGGATTCCGTGGAGAGAGCTTTTGATTTTGACGTAGTAGTGATCGGATCGGGACCGGGCGGGTTTGAGGCGGCTATTAAGGCTGCCCGTTCCGGTCTGAGTGTCTGCATGGTGGAAAAAAGCGCTATCGGCGGCGTTTGTGTAAACTGGGGATGTATCCCGACTAAAGCGTTGCTCAGAAGCGCCGAGATTTTCCGTCTCGGGGATGAAGCAGCATCGTTCGGGTTCAGGATTGGTGATTCCATGGCTGATGTTGCCCAAGCTGTAAAAAGAAGCCGGAAGGTAGTGCTCACAGTTTCCAAAGGCGTTGAATACAGTCTGAAACAGCACAATGTAACGGTAAAATGCGGGGAGGCATCATTTGCCGATGCCCATACCCTGGAAATCAGCCGTGACGGCAAAATCGGGGAAACGGTGACGGCGGAGTATGTTATTATAGCGACCGGCGGCCGTGCAAGGACGCTTCCGGGACTCGAGTTCGACGGAAAAACCATCATATCCAGCAGGGAGGCTCTCGCCATGCAGAATGTGCCTCGCAAGATGCTTATCATTGGCGGAGGGGCTATAGGGGTGGAGATGGCATGGTATTATTCTGCCGCCGGCACAGCAGTTACCCTTGTGGAGCTTATGCCGCGTATTCTGCCTTCAGAGGATGAGGAGGTGGGTGATGCTCTGAAGCGCTCGCTTGTCAAGGAAGGAATTGAAATCATCAACGAAGCGGCCGTACAAAGTGCCGAAGTCTCGAACGGCAGGGTAACGGCGGTTGTCAGGATGCCGGATGACAGTGAGCGGGTGTTGGACGTTGACTGCATGCTTGTTGCCGTCGGTGTGACGGGAAGTACGGAAGGGCTTGCACTTGAAAGAGCCGGTGTTGCCGTTGAACGGGGTTTTGTAAAAACCGATGAACGGTGCCGCACCGATAACGGGAATATTTTTGCAATCGGCGATGTCAGGGGCGGTATGCTGCTTGCGCACAAGGCGTCAGCCGAAGCCGGAGTCGCGGTGAAAGCCATTCTTGGCCGGGAGCCTGCAGCAGTTGACGAGACCAGAGTTCCCCGATGTGTCTATGTTGAGCCTTCGGTTGCCGGTGTCGGGTATACGGAAAAGCAGGCCGAAAAGAACGGTTTCGGTGTGAAGATAGGTCGCGCGCCTTTCGCAGCATCCGGAAAAGCAAATGCTTATGGCTTCAGGGAGGGTTTTGTGAAGCTGGTGTTTGATGCGGCAACCGGGGTGTTTCTCGGTGGGCATGTGCTGGGCCGCGGAGCGGTCGAACTGATCGGAGAATTGTCTCTTGCCCGACAACTCGATGTAACGGCTGAACAACTGGTAGAAACAATTCACGCTCACCCGACGCTATCCGAATCGATAAAAGAGGCTGCAGAAAACGCACTGCTGTAAGCAGTTGGAACCCGGGATTCGGGAATTATAGGGGTATGTTCCTGTGTGTGTCCTTGTGAGCGTTGGTACGGAGAAATGGAGCATGGAAGTCGTATCGAACGCGCAAAGTCGCTCACGACAATTAGAGGTTCCCAAAAACCGGGGCAATGGAATGAATAGAGGTGTAAAGCATTTTCTATTCTCTTTCTAAAAGCATAAATTCAAGGTTTAATTGTAAACGTTATTCAATTAAGAGAGCCTTTTCCCGCAGTAGTAAATGTGCAGGGTTGGGGTGTTTAACCAAATCATCAATTATGACTCAAACTGCTTCAGCTGCAAAGAAAACAGCCAGTACGAAAGCCAAGGCGGATGCGGTCGTCCGCAAAGCTTCCGGCCCCAAAAAAGCGAGAACAAAGAAGAAGCAAGGACAAGCCTTTCCGTTTACGGCAATTGTAGGTCAGGATGAAATGAAACTGAGCCTGATTCTCAATATTATCGATCCGAGGATTGGCGGTGTGCTTGTCATGGGTCACAGGGGGACCGGTAAGAGTACTACTGTTCGAGCGTTAGCGGAGGTACTGCCTATGATCGAGCGAGTCAAAGATGATGTTTACAACCGTTCGGTTTCGGAATTCCTCGATGGAGAAAAGCCGAAGAGAGGCGTTAAAGCACTGACTCCTGAAGACCTGACCGTTGAAGATATTGCGGTGCCTGTTGTCGACCTTCCTCTCGGTGCCACCGAAGACCGTGTTTGCGGCACCATCGATATAGAACAGGCCCTTACCAGCGGCGTAAAGGCTTTTGAGCCGGGACTTCTTGCACAGTCCAATCGCGGCTTTCTTTATATTGACGAGGTAAACCTTCTCGACGACCACCTTGTTGATGTACTGCTTGACGTTGCGGCCAGCGGCCGGAATGTTGTTGAACGTGAAGGCATCAGTATCCGGCATCCCGCACGTTTTGTACTTGTTGGGTCAGGTAACCCTGAAGAGGGCGAGCTGAGGCCCCAGCTGCTTGATCGTTTTGGTCTGCACGCCAGGATTATCACCATCACCGACGTCGGCAAAAGGGTGGAGATCGTGAAAAGGCGTCATGACTATGACGACGATCCGCAGGCATTCCTGAAAAAATGGTCCCGCGAACAGAAGAAACTGCAGAGAAAGATCCTTAAAGCCAAGGAGATGCTTCCCGAGGTTACCATGTCCGACGATGTGCTTACCGATGTTGCAAGGCTTTGCATGCAGCTTGGTATCGACGGTCATCGCGGTGAGCTGACAATTACCAGAACAGCTCATGCTTACGCGGCGTTCAACGGAGACAAAGAGGTGACTATGGATCATGTCCGCGAGATTGCGGGGCTTGCTTTGCGTCACCGTCTGCGTAAAGACCCGCTGGAAACTCTTGATCCGGGCGAAAAAATCGAACGTGAACTTGCAAAGGTACTTGGAGAAGCAGAGGAAGTGTCATGATAGCTTTTACCAACATTGTAGGAATGGATCTGGCCAAGCAGGCGCTGATGCTCCTTGCGGTCGATCCTTCCCTCGGCGGAGTGGTAATTCCTGCGGCTGTAGGGTCCGGCAAATCTACGCTTGCCAGGGCTTTTGCAGATATTCTTCCCGAGGGTACGCCTTTTGTCGAGCTTCCGCTGAACATTACTGAGGACAGGTTGATAGGAGGGGTGGACCTTGAAGCAACACTTCTCAAAGGTGAGCGTATTGTTCAGCACGGTGTGCTTTCCAAAGCTCACGAGGGGGTACTGTACGTGGATTCCCTGAGCCTCCTGGACAGTTCCGCGGTATCGCATGTCATGGATGCCATGTCGAGAGGAGAGGTGCTTGTCGAGCGCGAAGGGCTCAGCGAAGTGCATCCGGCTGATTTTATGTTGATCGGTACCTATGATCCTTCGGACGGTGACGTCCGTATGGGACTTCTTGACAGAGTCGGGATGATTGTTCCGTTCACAACCCAGAATGATTACAGGGCACGCAAGCTCATCGTCAACTGTGTGCTCGGCAAGACGGATGCCGAGGATACCGAGGATGAACTGAAGATGCTGAGGGGGCTTATTGAAGCGGCGAAAGAGCAGCTTCCTCATGTATCCATGACCAGAGAGCAGAAGCAGGGGCTTATTCAATCCGCTATAAGCCTCGGGGTTGAAGGGAACCGTGTCGATATTTTCGCCATAAAGGCGGCACTTGCCAGCGCTGCGCTGGCGCAGCGTACCGATGTTGACGAAGATGACTTGAAGCTTGCCCTGAAACTTGTGCTGGTTCCCCGTGCGACGCGCATGCCGCAGCAGGAAGAAGAGGTTATGGACGAGATGCCGCCCGAGGATGAGATGCCTCCGGATACTCCGGAATCGGAAGATCAAGAACAGGAGACTCCCGAAGATAGCTCTGATCCCGATGAACAGGATGAGCAGGAGGAGACTCCGGACATGATTGAGGAGTTGATGATGGAGGCGGTTGAGACCGAACTGCCGGACAACATCATGAACATCTCTCTCGCTGCGAAAAGGAAAAGCAAGTCCGGAAGCCGGGGTGAAGCGCTCAACAATCGTCGCGGCCGCTTTGTTCGTGCCCAGGAAGGCGAAATGCGCAGCGGCAAGGTAGCGATAATTCCTACCCTGATTTCAGCCGCACCCTGGCAGGAAAGCCGCAGAAAAGAGCGTAAAAAGAAGTTTGGAGCGGTTAGGACAGCGCTCGTTATCAACAAGGAAGATGTCAGGATCAAGAAGTTCCGTGACAAATCCGGAACCCTTTACGTTTTCATAGTAGACGCGTCCGGCTCGATGGCTCTGAACCGCATGCGGCAGGCAAAGGGCGCTGTAGCGCACCTGCTGGAAAGTGCCTACGTGCATCGTGACCAGGTTTCGCTTATTTCTTTCAGAGGAAAAGAAGCCCAGCTTTTGCTGCCTCCTTCACAAAGTGTTGACCGTGCCAAGCGGGAGCTTGATGTGCTGCCGACGGGGGGAGGGACACCGCTTGCTTCGGCACTTTTTCTTGGATGGGAAACAGCAAAACAGGCACGAACCAAAGGTGTGTCGCAAATCATGTTTGTTCTGATCACGGATGGACGCGGTAATATCAGCCTTCAGTCGTTATATGAACAGGACGTTCCCAAACCTACGAAAGAAGAAGTACAAGAGGAGATCGAGGCGCTTTCGGCATCTATCTTCGCCGACGGTATTGCTTCGGTTGTTATCGATACCCAGATGAACTACTTGTCGAGGGGGGAAGCGCCAAAACTGGCTGAAAAACTCGGCGGACGGTACTTTTATCTGCCTAACGCTAAAGCGGAAGAGATCGCGCTTGCCGCACTCGCTTGATCACATGAATACAGAGTTCTCAGGAATCCTCCCCGTTGCTTTTGTATGACAGGGGAGGTTTTTGATTTATTACAATAAATTTACTTATACTGGCTTAAGTACAAGTGTCAGCTTGTGATACGGTTTGGGTTTCAGTATTTCCAATTAATTTTTTTACCTGATTGATCAGTTATGGCACAGCTTCGAAAAATCACCGCGATTGTCGGACTTGAGCAATACAACACCAATCTTTGGAAGAAAATCATCGATCTCCTGCAAAACGAGGCCGAGCTTACCCAATGGACTGATATTGACCTGGAGAAACAGAATCCTGAAACCGCAAAAGCTATTTCAGGGGCTGATTGCGTGTTTATGAGCATGATCCAGTTCAAAGAGCAGGTAGATTGGTTCAAGGAGCAGCTTGAGATGGCTGCGAACAAAGACAAAACGGTTTTTGTGTTCGAGTCAATGCCTGACGCCATGGCATTGACGAAAGTCGGCAACTACGCGGTCAGTGAAGGCGGGGGGATGCCCGAATCAGTAAAGAAAGTTGCAAAAATGCTCGTTAAGGGCCGTGATGAAGATGCACTGTACGGTTACATGAAGCTGATGAAAATCATGCGCACGATCCTGCCTCTCGTGCCGAAAAAAGCGAAGGATTTCAAGAACTGGCTGCTTGTCTACTCCTACTGGATGCAGCCTACACCCGAGAATATCGCCAACATGTTCCGGTTGATTCTCAGGGAATACTGCAATGAACCGTTGACTGTCGGTCCTATTGTTGATGTGCCGAACATGGGTCTGTATCATCCGGACGCTTCGGCATATTTCAAGGATGTCAAGTCATTTAAGAGCTGGTCAAAGAAGCAGGGCAGGAATTTCAGCAAGGGACAGAAAGCAGGGTTGCTGTTTTTTCGCAAGCATCTGCTTCAGGAAAAAACCTATATCGACAATACAATCCGCGGCTTCGAGCAAAAAGGTATCAATGTATTGCCTGCTTTTGTGATGGGAGTTGAAGGGCATGTGCTTGTCCGGGACTGGTTCGTCAAGGAAAAACTTGACCTTCTGGTGAACATGATGGGGTTTGGGCTTGTCGGCGGGCCGGCAGGCTCTACGAAACCGGGTACCGCGGCCGAAGCCCGTGACGAAATCATGAAAAAGCTTGATGTCCCCTATATTGTTTCGCAACCTCTTCTGATCCAGGATTTCGAGTCGTGGCATGAACTTGGTGTTTCGCCCATGCAGGTCACGTTTACCTACTCCATCCCCGAAATGGATGGAGCTGTCTGCCCGATTGTGCTTGGCGCGCTGAAAGATGGCAAGATCGAGACAGTACCTGAAAGGATTGGTCGTTTGGTTGGTCTGTCGCAAAACTGGTTTCGCCTTCGGGCCGAATCCAACAGGGAGAAGAAAGTTGCATTTGTTGTATATGATTATCCTCCGGGGCTGGGGAAGAAGGCCAGTGCCGCACTGCTCGATGTTCCGAAATCGTTGTTTGCCATTCTCCAGCGGCTTAAAAAAGAAGGTTACAACACAGGGGAACTCCCCTCAAATCCTGAAGAGCTGTTTAAAATTCTCGACAAGGCGACTGATTACCAGTACCAGAATGCGAGGCCCGAAGCGATGAAGATCAACGGTGATCAGTACCGCGAACTGACAACATCAAGAGAGCGGGAACGTATCGAAGAGCGGTGGCAAAGCTTTCCGGGCGAAATTGTGCCGATAGGTACAGAAGAGGTGTTTATCGGCGGCGTACAGTTCGGCAACATTTTCATAGGCGTACAGCCGCGCCTTGGTGTACAGGGTGATCCCATGAGGCTCTTGTTCGATAAATCCAACACCCCTCATCATCAGTATATTTCTTTCTACCGCTGGATCAGCAGGGATTTCAAGGCCCACGCTCTTGTTCATGTAGGCATGCATGGTTCGGTAGAATGGATGCCGGGGCTGCAGACAGGCCTTACCGGTGACTGCTGGCCGGATGCGCTTCTCGGGGATATACCTCATTTCTATATCTATCCGCTCAACAATCCAAGCGAGTCTTCCATTGCTAAACGCAGGGGGCTTGCCACAATGGTATCTCATGTTGTCCCGCCGCTATCAAGGGCAGGTCTTTACAAGGAACTGCCGGCGCTCAAGGATTTCTTGACCGACTACCGTGAGCGGGGCCTCGACAAGTCGGAAGATGCGGATGAACTTGAGACGGCCATCATGCAGAAAGCCGAGCTGCTGAACCTTACCGATGATTGCCCCCGCAGGGAAGGAGAGTCGTTCGAAGATTATGTCAGCCGTCTCTACAGTTACATTTTGGAACTCGAGAACCGCCTGATCTCCAGCTCGCTTCATGTGTTCGGCGAATCGAGCCCTGCCGAGTCGCAGCTTGTTACCGTAACTGAAACACTGAAAAACAGAGGAAAGAACGGGAAAAGCCTGCCCGGCATGTTTATGGAATATTCCGGTAACGGTCATTATGCAAGCTATGAGGAGCTTGCAAAACGCTCCAGAAGCGGTGAGAGTGACGCTATCGACCTGCGTGAAAGGGTTGACCAATCATGCAGGGATTTTATACAGCAGGTGCTGTTTGACCGTAGGAGCCCGGCTGATGTTTTTAAGGACATTACCGGCGGGCGGAATCTTCCGGCGGAGTACATGGAAATGGTCGATACGCTTACACAGGAAGGCGCGCAATTGTTGTACGCCCTGGGTGACAACCATGGAGAGATGGACGCGCTTGTCCGGGTGCTTGACGGTCGGTACATTCCTTCAGGACCCGGAGGAGACCTTGTCAGGGATGGTGTCAACGTTCTTCCTTCAGGACGCAATATTCATTCGATCGATCCTTGGCGGATTCCCTCCGAACTGGCTTTCAAACGGGGAATGAAGATCGCCGATATGCTTGTCAACAAGCATCTGGAAGAGAACGACGGCCAGTACCCTGAAACAATTGCACAAGTGCTGTGGGGACTCGATACCATTAAAACGAAAGGCGAGGCTGTCGCTGTGGTTATCAGGCTTGCCGGGGCTGAGCCGGCTTACGATGCCCAGGGCAAGATCAGCCACTACCAACTGGTGCCGCTGGAGAAGCTTGGCCGTCCGAGAATCGATGTGCTTATGCAGTTGAGCCCCATATTCAGAGATGCTTTCGGAAATCTCATGGACCAGCTTGACAGGCTCGTGCAGGAAGCGGCAAAAGCCGATGAGCCTCATGACATGAATTATATCAAAAAACATGTTGATCAAGCCCTGGCGGAAGGCGCTGATTTCGAAAGTGCAACATCTCGGCAGTTCACCCAGGCACCCGGTTCGTATGGTACGTATGTCGATGACATGGTTGAAGATTCCGCTTGGGAAAATGATGATGATCTGGATGAGCTGTTTCTTCGCCGAAACAGTTCTGCCTATGGCGGCAGCAGGAAAGGGGAAAAACAAACCGAGATTCTCAAGAGTTTGTTTGGTACCGTCGACCGTGTTGTTCATCAGGTCGATTCAACCGAGTTCGGTATCTCGGATATCGACCATTACTTTTCGTCATCAGGTTCTCTTCAGCTTGCCGCCCGCAAGCGAAACAGCCGCATGAATGATGTGAAGCTGAACTATGTTGAATCCTTCACCTCCGACATCAAAGTTGATGATGCCAACAAGTCGCTCAGGGTCGAGTACCGTTCAAAGCTTCTGAACCCGAAATGGTTTGAAGGAATGCTGAAGCACGGTCACAGCGGGGCTTCGGAAATCAGCAACAGGGTTACCTATATGCTTGGATGGGATGCAGTGACCAAGAGTGTTGATGACTGGGTCTACAAGAAGACCGCTGAAACCTATGCTCTCGATCCCGAAATGCGTGAACGTCTTGCAAAAGTGAACCCGCAGGCTATTAAGAACATTGTCGGGCGCATGCTTGAAGCTCACGGAAGAGGAATGTGGAAAGCCGATCAGGAAACGATAGAGGAACTGCAGGATATCTATGCGGATCTTGAAGATCGCCTCGAAGGTATGCATGATGAGGATTAGGGGGCCATCCAGCCTTCTTCCCTCCTCACGTCACCGAATAATTCGGCGCTTCCTTGGTAATCATCACATCATGGGGATGGCTCTCCCTTAGCCCGGCCTGGGTGATGCGCACGAAGCTGGTGTTGGTTTTCATTTCATCCGTAGAACGGACGCCGCAGTAGCCCATGGAGGATTTCAGACCGCCGATGAGCTGATAGACAACTTCTTCAAGCGTTCCTTTTGCCGGTATACGGCCTTCGATACCTTCCGGAACGTATTTTTTGCTTTCACTCGAAGCATCCTGGAAATAGCGATCGCTGCTGCCTTCCGGTTCCGACATCGCTCCCAGTGAGCCCATTCCCCTGTAAGCCTTGAAACGTCTGCCCTCATAAAGGATCGTTTCCCCCGGGCTTTCGTCAGTTCCGGCGAAGATACTGCCAATCATTACCGAATCGGCTCCCGCAGCGATCGCTTTGGCAATGTCACCGCTGTATTTGATTCCTCCGTCAGCAATGATGGGCGTTCCGGTTTTAGCCGCTTCCGCAGCACAGTTGATGATGGCTGTAAGCTGCGGCATGCCGACGCCGGCAACAATCCGGGTCGTACAGATGCTGCCCGGTCCGATGCCGACCTTTACGGCATCGGCGCCTGCAGTTACAAGATCCCTTACCGCTTCAGCCGTCGCAACGTTGCCCGCAACCACTTGGAGGCCGGGGAAGCTGTGCTTGATTGTTTTAACCATGTCGCCGACTGCCTTGCTGTGCCCGTGTGCTGTATCGACTGCTACAACATCGACACCGGCTTCAACAAGGGCTTCAACGTGGTCAATGGTGTTGGTGCGTATACCTACGGCCGCGCCTACCCGAAGCCTGCCGTGTTCGTCCTTGCAGGCGTCAGGGTACAGTTTTCTCTTCTGGATGTCCTTGAAGGTTATAAGGCCTTTCAGGTTTCCGTTCCCATCGGTGATCAACAGTTTTTCAATTTTGTTGGAAAGCAAAATCTCTTCGGCATCTTCAAGATCAATATTCTCGTCTGCGGTGATGAGGTTTTCGCTCGTCATGATGCTTGAGATCTCCTGCTCCGGCGAAGGCTTGAACCGCAGATCGCGGTTCGTGATAATTCCCTTGAGTTTAAGCGAGGCATCGTCAGGCCCCAAAGGTTTTTCGATGATCGGGATGCCGGAAATGGAGTGTTTCTGCATCAAGTCAAGAGCATCCTGTATGGAAGCGTTTTCATAAAGGGTTATCGGGTTGCGTATGATGCCGCTTTCATAACGTTTAACCCTTGCTACCTCATAGGCCTGCTGTTTGACTGTAAGGTTCTTGTGAATGAACCCTATGCCGCCGGAACGGGCGAGAGCGATGGCTAACTCCGATTCCGTGACGGTGTCCATTGCTGCGCTGACCAGAGGTATGTTCAGTTGAATATCCTTTGTCAAACGGGTTGTTACGTTTGTTTCTTTGGGGAGAACGGCCGAGTAAGCCGGCACGAGCAATACATCATCAAACGTAAGCGCTTCATAGAGAATCTTCGCCATGCGGGAAATAGTTTATGGATTCATCCCAAAACAAATTTTGCCAATTTACGAAAGTGACCGCTGAAAGACAATCGGAACTCATGAGCTGCCGGAAAATATTGACTTTTTCACGGAAAAAAGCCCCGGATACATCTTTCGGCCCCGCCGGAGAGTTTTAAAAAAGTAAATTTCATTGTACATTACTTGCCCTTAAAACCGGAGAGGTCGCATAGTTGGTCTAGTGCGCTCGCCTGGAAAGCGGGTAGGGTGTAACAGCCCTCGAGGGTTCGAATCCCTCCCTCTCCGCTAAGGCAATTAATGTTGCTTGCGCAATGTGTTCTTAGAAGGCAGAAGAGTTGGGAGTGCCTCAAGGGAGGGATGAGAACCCGAGAAGAGGCGTTTGACCAGCGGCGGGAGCCGCTGGGATTAGTCGCTTGCGACTAACCCGAAGGGGGAAACGCAGAGCGTTTCATCAATCCCTCCCTCTCCGCTAAGGCAATTAATGTTGCTTGCGCAACATGTTCTTAGAAGGCGTTGATTTGTGCGTGTATCACTCCCGACCGTATATCCGGCCTACTAAAAATAACGGTCCTCTTGTGAAATATCAGTTTTTGGTTCTTCCTCTTTCTTAGAGAAATTCAAAGGCTATATATCAAAGCATCAGCGATAAAGAGGAATCGAACCCCTCTGCATAAAACAAAAAGTCCCGGTAAATCCGGGGCTTTTTGTTTTATGCGGAGAGAGAGGGATTGACTCCTTTTTTCATTTTTTTCAACCTTCATACCGTTATTGTACCGGAACAATAGGTCAACGCTCTCCCTCCAATCGAAACCCTCTCGCCTCTGTCCCTGCAAAACAATTCTCCCCCGCGTCTGCTTAGCTGGAACGCATGCAAGTCGGTTTTGTTCAGACGCTCGGCCCAATAAGGGATAAGGGTGCAATGAGCAGATCCTGTGACAGGATCTTCGGGAACACCGACTCTGGGAGCGAAAAAACGGGAAACGAAATCCGACCGGCTCCCCTGCGCTGTAACAATAAGCCCATGGAAATCAAGACGCGCAATACCTTCTATATCCGGCTTGAGATCCCTGACGGTCTGCTCGTCATCGAACATTACCATGAGATCACGGGCTGCCAGCACTTTTGATGGTGCACCACCTAAAACAGCTTCCAGACCATCTGGAACAACACATGGAGCAGGCTTAAGAGATGGAAAATCAAGCCACAGTAATCCATCCTGTTTTTCAACTGACAAGCGACCGCTCTTGCTCATAAATGTCACACGTTCCGTATCCTTGCTGACAACGTCGAAAATCACGTGAGCACTGGCAAGCGTTCCATGGCCGCACAGATCAACCTCAACCGCAGGAGAAAACCAGCGTAGATCGTAATCGTCCTCTCTCGATACCAAAAATGCCGTTTCGGACAGGTTGTTTTCAGCCGCAATAGACTGAAGCAGCGCATCGGGCAACCACTTGTCAAGCAGGCATACTCCTGCCGGGTTCCCGGAAAAAGGTTCACGTGCAAACGAATTGATCCGGTAAAAAGGAATGTGCATCATGTTTTTTCTCGTCAAATCCATACATTATATGGTTTTCGAGTCCTCGACTCTGTAACCTCACTGTTGTGCTCCTGATTATACTCAATAGACCGGCAAGGAAAAAACGTTCACTCTGAACAGGGGAATGGATAGGAAGGATGGGAAGAGAGAGGGAGGGATTGATGAAAGGCCTTGCCTTTTTTCACCCTTCGGGCGGACTCGCTTTGCTCGCCGTCTCAATGCCTGTCGGCATTGTTCGAACGCCTCTTCTCGGGTTCTCATCCCTCCCTTGAGGTACTCCTAACTCTTCTGCCTTCTAAGAACACGTTGCGAAGCAGAATTAATTGCCTTAGCGGAGAGGGAGGGATTCGAACCCTCGATAGCCCTTGTTAGAACTATGACGGTTTAGCAAACCGTTGCCTTCAGCCGCTCGGCCACCTCTCCTGAAAATCAATGCGGAGGATGAGGGACTCGAACCCCCAAGGGTGTGAACCCGGCAGTTTTCAAGACTGCTGCATTACCAATTATGCTAATCCTCCTGGACTATGTAAAGAACCTGTCAGTAGGGCACTTAAGATAATCAATGAGTAAAAAATGTCAAAAACAATAGTTGGAATTTAATACGACTTCACAACGGTATATAATCTGACGGCGAGCGAAGCGTTGCTGCCTCTGAAAGGGGTGAGCAAAGCGAATCACTCCCTCCCTTTCCCCAGCAAGGAAAGCTCCCAATAAACAGGGGGCTTTTTGTCTATGAAAAATAAAATTGATACTATACAATAGTATCATGAATGAGAGGCAGCAAAAGATTCTTGACAGGATTTTTCAGAACCCGGTCAGGGTGGATGTCCAATGGAATGACATCGAGAATCTTTTACGTGCGCTTGGAGCTGAAATAACTGAAGGAAGAGGGTCGAGAGTTCGCATCGTCCTTAATGGGGTTCGGGCTGTTTTTCACAGGCCTTATCCACAAAAAGAAACAGACAAGGGAGCGTTACAATCAATGAGGCGTTTTTTACAGGAGGCAGGAGTACGATAATCATGCTTTCATACAAGGGATATACAGGTCATGTGGAATATGATGACGAGGCGGGCATTTTTCATGGGGAAGTGCTCGATACCAGGGATGTCATCACCTTTCAAGGTACAACCGTGGATGAGATAGAAACTGCATTCAGGGAATCGGTTGAGGATTATCTCGAATTCTGTCGGGAAAGAGGGGAAGAACCGAATAAGCCGTTTTCAGGGAAATTGGTGCTGAGGATGAGCCCTGAACTTCATCATAAAGTCTTCATCAAGGCAGTTAAAGCAGGAAAAAGCCTTAACAAATGGATTTCCGATACCCTTGAATCGGCATGAATTCCACCTAACATCATCCATCCGGTAAGTGCGATTTGCTGGTGTTCACAGTCACATCTTTTCACTCAATCTCGATATCATAGTCATCGAACAAATAATCTGGTGCTGAGAGTCTGAAAAGAGGGCACCTCTGTAACTCCTTACTCTGTTGCAGCGTTACGGGAGTCTTTTTTTATCATCCTGATCTGAAGTTCCATTCCACAAGCCCTGGCGTAACGGCGTAATGTATGGAGAGAAGGGGAGTGGTCCTGTTTTCCAAGACTTGATTCTATGCGTGCCAGTACAGGCTGAGATACACCCATTCTGCGGGCTACTTCTGCTTGGGTAAGGCCTGCCTGTGTTCTTGCTTCCAGTAAGGCGGCAAGAGCAACAAATTCATCTTCCAGGGCGTCATAAGCAACCTTGAATTCAGGATCATTCGCGCATTTTTCTGCTGCGACTTCTCGAGGGTTAAACCGTATCGGATCGTAAGAATTTTTTTCTTTCATTTTTTTACTTCCTTGAGTCTTTTTCTGGCCAGTTGTATTTCTTTAAGTGGAGTTTTTTGTGTCTTCTTGATGAACCCATGCAGGATGATAACCTCACGATCAATGACACAACAAAAAAATGCTCTTCCGGTTCCCTCACGTCCTTTTGCCCGAATTTCAAATAGTTCGTCACCTAACGCACGGGTATAGGGTGAGCCAAGGTTCGGGCCGCTTTTTTCAATTTGTTGAGCTATCTGTAGAAACTTCGCGTAAATACCTGTCGGCCACCTGTCAATTTCTTTCTGGACGCTGCTGTTGTAGAAGCTTATTGTATAGTTCATAATCAAACATAGCATATATGCTATAAGTTCACAAGAATTTTGGAATTTTGTATCATTCCTCCATCGATTTCAGGATCACCCAACAATCATAGCACATTTTTGAAAAAGAGGTGCTGCCTACGAACTGACTTATCCTTTTGCTTTTTCTTCTGCTTCCGCTGCATTCCAAGGCACAGCACATCGACAAATCGCTTTTGCCTGGGGTTACGATACGGCGTTCGTGCTGTACAACCGTTTTTTGGTACACCATGGCTTAAGCAAGGGGTGGGATGTGAACAACGCCGCTTTATTGTTGACAATAATTGGCATATATTGACAATATTGTGATTTAGCAAATCAAGGAGAACACTATGCCAATGAATGTTAATTTAACCCCGTTTCTTGAAAAAATGGTGCGGGATAAAGTCAACTCAGGCCTGTATACATCTGCAAGCGAGGTCATCAGGGAGGCGTTGCGACTGATGGATGAGCAGGATTCCATTCGTAAGGCAAAAATTGAGCTCTTACGACAGGATATTCAGGCCGGAATAGAAAGCGGAACGGCAACGGTCTGGAATCCTGATGAGATAAAGAAGACCAGCCGCAAAAGAACATAAGGGATTATTAGGAGGGGTTAACAACATGCCAAAAATCATTACCCGTCCGCTCGTTTTCGAGGATCTTGCCGAAATCTGGGATTATATCGCCGAAGACAGCCTGAGTCGGGCTGATGATTTTATCGACTCCATTGACAGGAAATTCCATGAGTTGGCACAATCACCCCATATCGGTCGATCCCGCAATGAGCTACTGCCGGGGGTATTGAGTTTTCCTTTTGGCCGGTATATCATTTTTTATCTCATCATTTCGGGTGGAATAGAAATTGTCAGAGTGTTGCATGCTTCGAGGGATATCAATGAACAATTCAACCCGCAGAAATAGAAAAAGAGGGCGCGTCCATGGGGCTGAAGTTCCGTTCAGCTGAATTTCTTCAGAAACGTGTCAGCCGATAGAACAGGGATGCCGTTCCAGTTAACCAAGCCGAGCAGATGAGCGTCACCCGAGACAATCGCATCTGCTTCAGTTGACAGAGCAGCTTCGAGAATTCGGTTGTCGTCTGGATCGGCAGTGACGACCGAAAGATGTCTGTCAGGGCTGACGAGCGTGAAGGTATCTCTGAACAATCGGATAATTTCGTATACCTGTTCTTCATTAAGGCCGAATTTCGGCCGTAACAAAACCTCTTCGACCTCTTTCAGAATACCGGGAGAGATAAAGTTAACGACAGTTCCTGAAGAGCAAAGACGCAAGATTTCACGCGGTTTACCGCCAAAAAGAATCCCGGAAATGAGAATGTTGGTATCGCAGACAATTTTCATTGATTGTCCGCATTCTTTTTGCGAGTAGCGGCGATTTCCTCTTCGACATTCTTGATGGTTAGCTGTTGTTCCTGTGAGATTCGGTCCCCGAGCTGAAAAAGGTCATTCCACTGGTATTGGCGTTGAATGTAAAGCCTTGCCGCTTCACGTATCAGCTCTGACCGGCTGCGGTGTTCGCGCTTTGCTGTTTTATCGATTTCATTCAGGAGAGAATCCTGAAAGGATATGTTAACTGTGACGGTGCTCATCGCTTGTGGTTCTATTTTATTAAATATACAAACCTTGTATTGTATTAACTGGATTTCCCGCATCAATGTTCCCTTTCGGCAAGGCAAGAAGTTTGTCAATCTCTACAGACTCTCAGAACAAACAAATCAACGACTCAACACATCAACAGTTTAACAACCATTCTGCAGCTGCTGCATAAATAAGCAAATAGGAAGTTCTGGAAAGTGATGGCTGTGGTTGTTGAGGCTGTAAACTATAGAATATTCGTTAGTTATAAGGGTGATTGTTGTGGGGGCGCGATTTCTAAAACTTCCATAAATTTGCTGGTTTTTACCGGTTTTCTGCGTGTGGTTGTAGAAAACTGTCAATAAAGCGTTCTAAATAGTGCGATGACGACTCCAAGGATTACGAGATTGCTGTTATCGGTGATCGCGATCGGATCGTGGTGGTGATTTGCCGGAACCAGTGTAACCGATCCTTTGTCGAGAACTATTTTTTTTAATGTCTGCGCTCCATCTACCGATGCAATGACTACACATCCGGTTTTTACCGGTGTTCTGGAGTCACATATCACTATATCCCCTTCTCTTATATCTTCTCCGGTCATCGAGTCACCCGATGCCCTGACTGCAAAGGTTTCCCGAGGGTGACGAGCGATTTTCTTCGGTACTGTCAAGTATTCTTCTATCTCTGCCGACACCGTACAGGCCGGTCCTGCCGAGACTGCGTGCTGATACAGCGGTATTTTTACTTCTTCCGTCAGCTCTGGCGGCGTTTTCTGCGCTTTTTCCAGGCGTTCAATGCGCTTTAAAACTTCATTTAACGGGTCTTGAACCGGCTGTTGAACCTGTTCTGAAGGTTTTTCCTCGACATACATATCCCCTTTTCCTGTCCGAACCCATTCTGGATTTAATCCATAGTCAATCAATTTGATTATTATTTTGCTCTGATCAGATTCTCCTTCAAGGTATCTGTTTACATTTTGCGAATAAATTCCTAATACATCTGATAATTTAGACTTAGACCACCCTTGAGCTTTTCTGAACTGCTCTAATCTTGTTCCTATTTTTTTTCTGTCATCAATCAAATCGATTGTATTTGATTTTGATTGGAAATCATTTTGATTATATTGAAAGAATGAAAGTTAAATGAAAGATACTAAAAAGCAAGAAAGATGGCACTCACACAACAAGAAGCATCGGTATTGGCCACTGTTGCTGGTGTCGTTAACGAGGCAATGGTCTGGCAAAAAGACTGGGAGCAGTATGCCGACGACGGCGGCGTTTGCTTGAGTCTTGATAAGGAAGAAAAAGCTGCTTTAACCAGAGCACTAAGGAAACTACAGGACTATGAGTACTGATAAAGTTGATCTACGCTGCTATCCGTTTCGGGGGATTCTGAAGGAGATGAGCGAAGAGCTTGGGAAGCCTGTCGCCTACATCCACAAAGGACTTTTCCGTACGAAAAGCCCTAATCCAGTGTATGCAGAGATGTTTGAGCGGAAGCTCGAAGAGAGGAAAAAGATAGCTCGCAAGTTCAAACGATCGCTCAAAAACGCATCATGAGTTTTTCCGAAAATCAAGGTTTGGAAGTTCCCACCTTTGGGACAAAAGGTAGGAACCAAGGTGGGAACCCTTCAGAATCAGTTCCTGCCGCTGTTAAGGACATAAAAAGAAAAGGGTTATCTGAAAACAGCATTTGGTTGACTGTAAAGCAAGGTGGGAGCCTGCTTGGTATAACAGACAGAGCTGTGAAGAAAAATTGTAAGGCTGGAAAATACGTCACTACGATGGTTGACGGTAACGGAGGGAGGCAGTACAGAATACTTCTTTCTTCGTTGCCGGAAAAAGCTGTTATGAAGTGGCGAATGGAGAAGGTTGACCTGGTGGGCGGGGTGGACAAGATGGATGTTTTGGCGGGGGTCGATGAGGGAGAAATGGCGATTGATCTGAGTGATGTGCACGCGCTGGAGATGGAGACTCCGAAGTACAACAAGAAGAAGTTCGAGAAGTACTTTCCGTTTCTGCTCTCGATCGGGTTTTTCAAGACCGGCGAATTACCGGTTTACAGTGAGCTTCTGAAGCTACTGGACGTGTGGAACTGCGACCGGCCGAAAGAACTTCGGATCAACTACAAGTCTTTACCTCCGTTGGCAAAGAAAATCAGGCTGGACGGCAACGCACAATCGTTATTCGGCGGGTACGGGAAGAACAGGGGCCGGTCTCAGGCGTTCGACAGGATCGATATCGACGCAAGACGGGAAATTTACGGGACGTTCTGCAAGAACTATATGAGTCCTTCGGCGCCGGCACTACAGACGTGCTGGGAGGTTGCGGCCGATGTTGGCGAAAGGCTCGGCGTACCGAGAGAGCAGCTTCCAATTCCGTCGACGTTCGAGCGCCGGCTGGTGAATGAACTCACCGAGCAGCACGGGCATTCCGGCGAGGCGATCATTTACCGGGCACGGTACGGGGATGCCGCTTACAAGAGGAAGTACGGCAATTTTGTCGATCGGGACTGGTCGGAAATCGAGGCCGGCAGCCGGTGGGTTTTCGATCACGCGCAGCTCGATCTGATGGTGAAAAGCCCGTCAGGAGACAATGTTATCCGGTTCTGGATGACGGCGGTGCTCGATGTGCGGTCGTGGAAGCTTCTCTATTACGTTCTGAAAACCGGTACGCCGAACTCGCAGGATATCATCGATGCGTATCTGGGAGCGGTGAAGGCTCCGAACGGCATCACGGAAGGCAGGCAGAGCGGTGTGCCGTATGGGGTGTATCTGGATAACGGGAAGGATTTCCGATCGAAGGCGTTTTCAGGCAAGAACAAGAAGGTGCGTATCGAGTTCGGGAGTGCGGACAAGGATAAAATCCGCTCTGTGCTGGGTAAAACGCAGTGCCAGGAGGTGACGTTCGCGATCCCGTTCAATCCGCAGGCGAAGCCTATCGAGCGATGGTTCAGGATGATGCACGACGGTTTCGAGCGGGTTATCGGAGATGGTTACACGGGGACAAACGCTGCCGCCAGAACGGATGAACTCAAAGAAAAGATCAAGCAACTGGATGTGCTGGATTACGATGAGTTCGTATGGGCGCTCGATGCGTTTATCCACTACCAGAACAACAAGCCGTCCGATAAACGAAGCAAGCGGCAGGGGCTTTCGGCTAACGAGGTCTGGGCCAGAACCTACGAGCAGCGTCCTGAACTGCCGGATGATATTATTGCGATGATGCAGGGCCGTCCGGGCAAGGAAAAGCAGATCACGCCTAACGGGTACAAGGATACGGAGGTGGAAAAGAAAACCGGCAAACCTGCGGTGTACTGGGGTCACTGGATGAGCGCCTGGATCGGGAACGGAAAGAAGGTGTACCCCGTGAGGAATATTGAGGAGCCGGAGCGGGCGTATTTCTTCGATGCGGAAACGGAGGAGTTCCTCGGATCCGGGCATATCAATTTCTTTGAGGTTCGGGCGTTCGACAGAACCGACGACGAGCGGTTCGAGCGCGCCTGGGGTACGATCAAGCAGATCGAGAAGGCTGGGAGTAGGGCTATCAAAGAGGTGCAGGGCGGTCCTGGCCTTACGGGCAGGCAGGTTTATCGGCTTCGGGTCGATGACCTCAAGCAGCAGCGACAACTCGAACACGGGCACATCAAGGAAAACACGTTACCGGAGGCTAAAAAGAAAACGGGGACGGACGGGCATGTGCTTTCACAGACTGAGCGGGACGCGATGAACGACCGGCTGAACAAGGCGGCTCTTCGGCAGATCGGCGACGAGGATGAATGGTAGTAACGCAACAACAATAACACGATGAAAAGAAAAAAAAAGAGAGGGTCTGTCAGGGTTTGGTCTAAGGAGGATGATGATTTGCTGCTGACGATGAAGGATCGGGGGGATACGGAAGAGAAAATTTGTGATGTGCTGGGAAGGTCGCGGGGAAGCATCGTTTGGCGGCTGAGGCAACTCGGGTATTACCGGGACGAACATTCGTACTCCCCGGCGGCGCTGCCGGGTCGGCCGGTGGCGTTGACGGCGGATGAGGCGATGCGGGCGGCGTACAGGATGCTGGGGATGAAGGATCTGGAGTACAATCCAAGCGGTGAGACTGTGGAGGAACTGGCAGACTCCGGGGATTCATAACCCCCAGGGAGTGGCGGTGATGTGGTGCCATTCCGTGCAGGTTCGAATCCTGCCGGTCTTACGAAGACCCCGTAAAAGAGGCTTGCACGGGGTGAATCAATAACAATCTAACGATGGAGGGTTTATGGAAGGGACTCAAGGGACGAAAAGGACGGAAAGGTCGGTGATTTTGTGCGGGGATGTTTCTCGCCCGGTTTTTCTTTGTGAGGCTTGTTATGAGAAGCTTTCGAACAGTGAGAAGAGTCTGTACCAGTTGAGAACACTCCCGCCGGTTTTGCTAAACAACTGGAGGGCTGGGGGATGAGAAAGTGGTTTAAACGGTGGCTGAGGCGGCGGCGAAAGGAGTCGTGGCGGTGGCCCTGGGAAAATGGTGAACCCGTATCGGATAGCTGTGGCGGCTGAGTGATACGGGTTCGGATGATCGGTGTTTTTCAACAACCTCTCAATCTAATCTAACATGGTAAGCAAAAATAACCAACCGCCTCTGCCGGGTGCGGAGGCGGTCGCGGGGATGAGCGACGACGAGCTGCGTCAGCTTGTGAAGGATATTTCCGCACAAGGGCTGTCGCGCAACCTTATCGCAGATGAGGCGGGGTACGTGCCGAGCGCGCTGTCATCCTGGATGACAGGGAAGTATAAGGCAAAGGACCAGAGCGCTTTTGTGGGCGCGTTGAAAGCGTCGCTCGAACGGCTTCTGGAGAAGCGTTTTTCTTCCGGCAACACGACCGGGAAGAAGTTTCCCCGGCAGGAGACTTCGGTGACGCTCGCGGTGTTCGAGGCGGCGCGGATCTGCCAGTTTCGCGGCCTCATGGGGCTGTTCACCGGGCGGGGCGGGCTCGGCAAGACGACGGCGGCGGAGATGTATGCCGCCAAGACGTCGAACGTGGTTTACGTCTGGACTTCGAAGTTTATGACGAAACGTCAGCTCATGATAAAGATCGGCGAGCAGTGCGGCGTTTCTGATGCGACTTCTTTCGGGATCCTCGAAAAGGTGTGCGAGGCGCTGAAGTCGAGGAAGAGCCTGGTGATCATCGACGAGTCGGAAAATCTCTCGCTCGACGTGCTCGACACGGTACGGCAGATCAACGACGTGAGCGGCGCGGGGCTGCTCTTTATCGGGCAGGAGCCGTTTTACGAGCTGCTTGCCAAGTCACGCAGGACGCACGAGTATCTGGTGGACAGGTTCAAAGCGAGCGCAAGGGCGAAGGGTATCGGGCTTGCCGACGTCCGGCTGCTGGCGGGGACGGTGTTGCCGAACATCGAGGGGGTGGAAAAGGTGCTGCTCACCGCCTGTAACGGCTCGGCGCGTTTCTTGGAAAGCCTCGTTTTCAAATTGGATGATTTGGTGAGGGAGGGCGTGGAGCTTGACGAGAAGCTTGTTCTGCAAACGGCCGATGCGGTCAGAATCTTTTGAGGAGGGCCGGGTTATGAAAGAAAGGACGAAAGGGACTCAAAGGGTGTTCTCGTGGGTCGCGGATGCGGTGATGTGGTTTGTTTCGCTGCACTCTGTGTCGGCGATCGCGAAGGCTGTGAAATACGGGGTTGTGCTGCCGTTGAGGCGAGGAGGTGCCCGATGAGCGTACAGGGTAAGCTGGTGATTCCGGCGGTGAATGTGCGGCTGGGGTATGGGCCGCACCAGTTCTGCCGCCGATGCGGGCAGCAGATTCATTTTGTGCGGACGGTGAAGGGCAAGCTAATGCCGTGCGATTTGGAGCTGGTGCAGGGGGACGGGCGGAAGACGCTGGCGACGCATGTAGGGCAGACGTTCGTCAAGGCGGGGCCTGATGTGTGGGGGTACGAGCCGCATTTCGGGAGTTGCGGGAGGAACAGGAAAAACGTGGAGGGGAAAGGGTTATGAGCAAGGATATAAAGGACGGAAGGGCAATGAAACAGCGTGGTGGGGTTTGCTGGAGCGAGCGCATGCGGCGGTGGCGGGCGTACCTGCATATCGGGAACAGGCAGGTGTGGTCGTGCGCGAAGTACAGGAAGGACGAGAAGGAGTTTGCGGAGCGGGATCTGGAAGAGGCAAGGCAGCGGTTTGCGAAGGAGGTGAACAAAGCAACCCTCTCCGCGGCGGCAAAACGGTTGCAAAGGAAAATGCCGGCGCAAATAGATTTACTGGAGCAGCTGGTAGAAATGTTGCACGATGGATCGTTTGAGGTTTCGGCGACGGTGTATGATGAGAAAACAGGGGTGCTGCGCAAGAAACGAATCGGAGGCCCCTACAAAGACCACGGGGCGGCGAGGCTGCGAGCTATTGCGTATCTCAAGGGCGTACCGTTTAACTTGGATACGTTCCGGCAATATCTTAAAACGCACGACCTGATCGCGGAGCTTGTGGAGAAGAACAGGAGGCTCGCGGAGGAGAAGATTTTGCCGCTGCTGAAGGTGCGGGATATGCAGGGGACAACGCGCCGCGGCGAGAGGGTCATTATCGGGCATCGCTGGCAGCCGGTGCGGCGGTACAAGAAGGTAACGTGGAAGGATGAGTCACTCACGGTGTACACGGAGAAGCAGCTTTCGGGGGTGCATTTGCGGATTATTGAGGATAAGGAGGGGTGAGGCGTATGGGCAAAGGGCTTGAGTGGACAGAACAGGAGATCGAGGATCTGCGGGAGATGTACCCGGATCACGACACGGAGGATGTGGCGATCGTGCTGGGACGAACGCACAGAGCTGTTATTCTAAAGGCGTCAGCACTCGGCATAAAGAAAAGCGCAGAGTTTATGATGCGGGAAAAGAGGCGTCTCGTGAAAGTCAGCAAATCGACCAGGTTAGCAAAGGGGCACGTGCCTTGGAACGCAGCAACGGTAGGCGTTTGCGGACAGCATCCGAATACCAGGAAAACGCAGTTCAAGAAAGGGCATTTGCCGAAGAATACGCTGCAAGACGGAGCTATCACCATCCGGGAGGATGGAAGAGGCGTTCCGCAGAAGACGATTCGGGTAAGGCTCGGGAAATGGGCGTATCTGTCGAGATACAATTATGAGAGGTTTATCGGGCCTATACCGAAAGGGCATGTGATCAGGTTCAGGGACGGCGATCCGATGAACTGCGAGCCTGAAAACCTTGTCTGCATCTCGAATAAGCTGAATATGCTTTTGAACAGCAAGCACGGATACACTCTGGAACAGGCGAAAGTGCTGGAAGCGTGTGTGCTCATCAAAGATTTTATCAACGACAAACACTGCGACAATGGGAAAGAAAACATCAATGGATGATCTTCGGGATCACCTGTTCGAAACGCTCGAACGGCTGAAAGATCCTGACCCGGCTACGCCGATGGATATCGATACGGCAAAGACTATCGTCTCTGTCGCGGAAACATTGATCGACTCACAGCGGGTCGAAAACGACTTCATAAAGGCTATCGGAGGCGACAACTATCTTGCTGGTGGAAACAAACCGGGCACAAAGTTTCTCGGTTCTGGCGACAGCGAGCGATGAAGAGCACAAAGCTACAGCGGCGGGAGATCAAGATCCGGCAGCGGAAGCTGGGGATGGATGATGTGGCGTACCGGGGGTTTCTCTCGGGGTGGGGCGTTGAGTCCTGTACGGAGATGAACCGGGAGCAGGCGGAGGAGGCGATCGATGCGCTGGAGGTGATGCTTTCTGAGCAAGGCTTGATTTTCAGAAGCCGCTCGTTCTGGCGGGACGCGCCGGGGAATATGAAAGAGCGGTACAATGAGCTGCTGCCGCGGGATGCGCGGCTTGCGACGCCGGGGCAGCTCCGGCACCTGGAAGGGTTGTGGGTGCAGGTGACCAGGCAAAGGACGTGGGGGAAGGC
>JANQGE010000073.1 GCA_028277485.1 Chlorobium sp. | reverse complement strand
GCGCTTACTCATAGATATTTTGTCGCTCAACGAGCGTTCTATCAAAAAGGCGAGGGAGCCTGTTCCTCAACTCGCCCTATTTTAACCGGACACTACTGTGGACAAGTGTACAAAGGCGCAGAATATGCGTAACTATCTCAATCAGAAAATTGATATGGACATGACACTTGAAGAGTTTGGAGAAATGGTCTTTATCGAAGGTTTTGTTGCCGGAGAAAAGTATGCCAAGCGGTCGATGGTTGGAAATGAAAAGCGAAAGGTCAGACTCAACTGACTACATGAGAGCATCTTTATGGGCACCTCTATTTATTTATTCCACGATTCAATTGCTTCGTTGATCGGTGCTCGAAATCCTCATGTACTGTATGTACACTCCGGTTTCTGTGCTCCGTTCGCCTCGCACTTGAACCGCTCATGACAATAAATAGAGGTGCCCTTAGTGTTTTTTTCGGTGAAATTCATTCTGGTTCGCAGTCAGGCAAAGGAGACAATTACATTGTCTGTGCATATGGAGACCGGCGACCGGTTTCATCTCCGGGAGCCCTTCATGAAACTGTTTTCCTGACAACTGGACTGGCTATGACAAGTACTCTGCTTCTCTGGATTCTTGCGCTTATCCTGGTTGCTACGGGTATCGTCGGTCTGGTGATCCCCGCTCTTCCTGGGATCGTGCTGGTGTTTGCCGGGCTGGTAGTCGCAGCATGGGCTGAAGAGTTCGCCTATGTCGGTCAAGGCACCCTTGTCATTCTGGTGTTTCTCTGCCTGCTCGGCTATGGTGTTGATTTCATCGCCGGTGCGCTCGGCGCAAAGAAATTCGGGGCGGGAAAGTCCGCTGTTATCGGTGCAACTATCGGTGCGGTAGCCGGCATGTTTTTCGGATTGCCCGGGATTATAGCCGGCCCGTTTATCGGGGCCGTTGCAGGTGAATTGCTTGTCCGGCGTGATCTGCCTGCAGCCGGACGTGCGGGGATCGGCGCCTGGATAGGCCTTGTTGCCGGTACGGCGGCCAAGATTGCTATTGTTTTTATTATGGTCGGGGTGTTTGTATTGGCAAGGTTTTTATAAAGGCTACCTCTATTAATTTGCTGCGCACCATGATTACTTGGTTGATCGGTACTCGAAATCCTCATGTACTACGTGTACACTCCGGTTTCTGCGCTCCGTTCGCCTCGTAGCGCTCGCGACAATTTATAGAGGTGCCCTAAAGAAACTGAAACCAAAGCTGTAAGCCGAATTCTGTTCCTTACCGTACGGTAAAGTTGCAGTCATTTATCTGATGCGGCTCACCCGGAAACTCGTAAATTGAACGGACCACTCTTTTTCCTTGCGGAAAAGCTTCCCTATTCAGCCTTGCATCGGGGAGGTTTTCATAGCACACACCATTACTGATGTGTCTGGTGGTCTCTTACACCCCCTTTTCACCCTTACCCCGGAAATCATCAGGGGCGGTTTTCTTTCTGTTGCACTGTCTGTTGCAGGAGGCTTGCGCCACTGCCCCCGGTCTTGAGTAAAAGCTCTTGACCGGCACCCTGTCCTTTGATGTTCGGACTTTCCTCCATCTGTCCTGAAGACGGACGGCGACTGCACGCTTTGGTTTCAGTAAACGGATATTTACCAAGATACAACAGGTTTTACAAGTAATGAGTTGCATCTCGTATGATAGGCCTGTAAAGAAAGGGTGTAAGGGTGCCTCTATCCGCGCGGTTGAATCGGATAGAAAGAGGTTTATTGTGCGACAACTGAGGAGCCCATCTAATTGTTTTCAGAAGCCGCTTCTTCAAAAAGTTTTTCGTGAACAACAATGCGACCACAGGATTCGCAGAGGTAAAACCCGCCTTGAACGATAAGTGTGTGGCGGTTGGTCGGCACACGGGTATTACAGCCGGAACATGCATGGCGATGCAGCTTTACGACGGCGTTCTGGATGTTCCCGTTTTTAAGGTGGTCATATTTGGAAAGCAGGCGCTTTGCTTCTGCCTCAACGATTTTTCTCTGTACAGTGATTTTTTCTTTCAGAGTGCTGACTGCTCCGGATGTTTCAACGACGATACTTTCAAGTTCTTCCTGTTTCTGCTTGGCCTGTTTTTTAAGGTCATCGAGCTGCTGGGCGAGAACATCGTTTGGCATCATATCTTCGGAGATCTCATCGTAACGGTTTTCGGCGATCAACTGACGACCCTGGTCCTGCAATTCTTCGGCTTTTTCTTCGTTATGCGAAATATCCTGCAGCTGGATTTCGGCCTGTGCTATTTCTTTTTCTTCGTATTCAATCTGCTTTGAGAGGGCATCATACTCCTTGTTGTTTCTTGCCAAGGTCTGCTTGTCCTTGAAGCTTTTGATCTTTGCTTTGCAGTTTTCAATCGTTTTGTTGAGTCTCTCTCGGGTTTTGCGGTACTCTTCGGAGATTTTTTCGCGTGCTTCGATCTGACGGGTAATGAAGGTAATGTCCTCTCGAAGCGCTTCGATTTCTTCCGGGAGTCCTTTTTGAAGGCTTTCTATGTTTTCGATTTGGTTGTCGAGATGTTGCAGACGAACAATAAGGTTGATTTTTGTATGGTCCACTACAGCTGATGTTTAAATTTTGGAAAAACAAAAAAAGCACCTCCGCAAAAAGGTGCATGATGTATATTCGTGTCTGTGGGGATCGAGGAGAACTTGTGAGTTGCATCTCCAAGTATAGTATTGTACATAGTGGCTTTTTTCGGCTTTTTAGTGCCCGAAAGGAGATTCGAACTCCTACACCTTGCGGCGCTCGCCCCTGAAACGAGTGCGTCTACCAATTCCGCCATTCGGGCAATAACTTTTTGGCTTTCCCCAATTACTCTAAATAAAATCTTTTTGCGGATTTTGCCAAAAATCAGCTTACTTGATTTCCTTGTGCGGGGTGTGTCTCTTAAGGTGCGGGTTGTACTTCTTGAGAACCAGACGTTCCGTGTGATTTTTCTTGTTTTTTGTCGTTGTGTACCTTGACGGGGTCAGACCCTCTTTTCTTGCTTCGGTGCACTCAAGGGTGACAATTACCCGGTTTTCTTTTTTTGCCATCGGTACCTCGTGATTGGTTATAAAGAGGTGCCAATATAAGCTATCAGCACTGATTTTGCAAGCCGAATTTGCTTGGCAGAAGGATAACAGCTACTTTATGCACTTGAATTAATTCTTCGGAAGCATCCCGGTCTGACCGGGGTGTTGCTGTATTTAAAACCATCTGAAACGTGTTAGACAGTAAATTATTTCCCGTTTGTGACGGGACATTGTGTTGTGAAGGAGTCTCTCTTGAAAAACTGGCGGACAAGTATGGGACACCTCTGTTTGTGGTCAGCCGCAACAGCCTTGTCAACCAGTACGAGGCATTTGAAAAAGCTTTTTCAGGGTTGGATCATTTTACCTTTTATTCGGTTAAGGCGAATTTCAACCTCCATGTTATCCGGACCCTTGCCGAAAGGGGTTGCGGATGCGATGTCAATTCGGGCGGGGAGTTGTACCGGGCACTTCAGGCCGGCGTTAAGCCGGAGAGAATCATTATGGCCGGTGTGGGGAAAACCGCTGACGATATAGAATACGGTATCAGGTCAGGTGTCCTGATGCTCAAGGCGGAATCGTCATCCGAGCTGTGCGTGATCGATGAGATTGCAGGACGTCTTGGAGTGAGGGCGTCCGTGGGAATCCGTATCAATCCAAATGTGATGGCCGAGACCCATCCCTATATTAACACCGGGGACAGCAAGGAAAAGTTCGGTATCGACGAGGCTGACCTGGACAACGTGTTCGCCATGATCCATACTATGGAGCATGTTGAGCTGACCGGCCTCGACATGCATATCGGGTCACAGATTTTCGATACGGAGTTTTATCAGGCAGCAACGGAAAAGCTTCTTGATGTGCTTACGGCAGCGCGCACAGCCGGGTTTGCTATCCGGTACTTCGATGTAGGCGGCGGATTTCCGGTTGCCTATGAACCGCAGAGACCCGCAACGCCGATCGAGCATTTTGCGGACAAACTGGTTCCATTGCTTGAGAAGACCGATGCAACAATACTTTTCGAGCCGGGCAGGTTTATCACGGCAAACTCTGCGGTTTTGCTTACGAAGGTTTTGTACAAGAAGCGTAACCATGCGGGAAAAGAATTCGTTATCGTTGATGCAGGAATGACCGAACTTATCCGGCCGGCTCTGTACCAGTCGTACCATGAAATTGTTGCAGTTCACCAGCATGACTCAGTAATGGTTGCAGACATTGTTGGCCCGGTATGTGAGTCAGGAGACTTTTTCGCCAGAGAAAGAACCGTTGACAGGGTAGAGGAGGGAGAGCTTCTCGCTATCCTTTCGGCGGGCGCATACGCTTCGGTAATGAGCAACAACTATAACGGTCGTCTGCGTCCCGCGGAAGTTATGGTTGATGGTGACGAGGCAAGGCTTATCCGAAAGAGGGACACCTTTGAACAACTTGTGCAAAACGAAGTGCTCTGAGGGTTGTGTGACAAGTGTCATGACGCTGTGGGATCGGAGATCGGGAACAAGAAGCGCAATGGTTGTCAAACCATCCGGCGGTCAGGCTTTTCGGGTTTTTGATATATTCTGGAATATTTGTCTGGTTGCTTCGGCGTTGTTAAGGGTGTAGAAGTGAATGCCCTTGATGTTGTTGTCGATCAGTTTCCGCACTTGTTCCGTAGCCCATTCAACCCCTATTTTTGCCACTTCTGCATCATGTGGTGCTTCCAGCACTTTTTTAAGCAGTATTGCAGGAATTCGGGCACCGAGTGCAAGCTCTGACATTCTGAGCAATCCTTTTTTGGTGGTTACCGGCATGATCCCCGGTATGATGGGGACGGTTATTCCCGCAAGAGTGCACCGATCTACGAAATCAAGAAAGTCCCGGTTGTCGAAGAACAGCTGTGTGACAATGTAGTCTGCTCCGGCATCAACTTTTTCCTTAAGGTATTCGATCTCTTTCAGCCTGTTGGGTGTCTGCGGGTGACCCTCGGGAAATCCGGCGATGCCAACTCCCATATCGGGGAAGTTTTCAACAATAAATCGTACCAGGTCTATGGCATGCGGGAAATCTTTTGTCGCTTCTTCATAAGAAGCGATTCCCGGCGGTAAATCACCGCGAAGGGCCAGTACGTTGGTGATTCCTTGTTTGATGTAATCTTCAAGGATATGCAGTATTTCCTCTTTTCCTGAACAGATGCAGGTCAGGTGAGAGACAACGGTAAAACCGGTTTCTCTCTGGATTTTTGTCACCAGGTCATGTGTGCGGCTGCGGGTTGATCCGCCTGCGCCATATGTTACGCTGACATACGACGGGTTGAGAGGTACAAGTTCGGAAATAGTGTGAAAAAGCTTGCTCCAGTCTTCGGTTTTTTTGGGTGGGAAAAACTCAAAACTGAATACAGGTTTGGAGGCTGAGCTGAGAATCTCTTTTACTAACATGCAGTGTGCTGTTTTGCGTCGATGTAAGAAGAAATAATATACAAAACTAAGCACAACCTATAGTCCGATTCTGGTTATGGCGAGCCTTTTATCTCCTTACCCAGCAGTACGCCTGCTTGTTTTTGTTTGTGCGGGAATAACTGTGGGGGTATATGCTTCACTCCCTGTTTTCTATTGGGTCGCAGCCTCCCTTGTGTGCTTTGCGCTGCTGTGCGCTATGCTGACGTTCGGCCTGAGAAAATCCGATTCCGAACGCCGCCTGTCCGGTGCCGTGATTGCGGTTTACAACCTTTTTGTTTTCTGTGGTTTTGGCGCCTATGCGGAATATTCTTACAGGTACCTTCCTTCGGATACCGTGCTCAACTGGCTTGACAAAGAGGTGCTGCTTTACGGGAAAGTTGTATCGAAGCCCCGCTTTTCCGCAAAAGGAGCCGGGTGGGTTCTTGACGTAAGGGAGGTGTTTTCAGGTGGTGAAACCCGGGAAACGTCCGGGAAGGTCAGGGTTTTCCTGCGGCTGCGTGAGGGCGAGAAGCCAGAGGTTGAGCCAGGGGATATGATCAGGATCAGGGGGCGACCGGTTCTGATTTCTGATGCACAGAATCCAGGGGATTTCGACGCGCACCAGTATTACTGGAAACAGGGGGTTCATGCCGAACTTTTCTGCCCCGGTCCGTGGTTAATGCGGAACTATGGTATTGACCGAAATGATTTTTTCGAGGCTTTTCTTGTCCGTCCTGTCAGGCACTACCTTTCGGGGAGTATCGATGAGCTGGTCCCGCCAGGTCATGAGCGGCAGTTTTTCAAAGGGATTTTTCTCGGTGAGAGGGAGTTGCTCGACAGGGAGGTGTACCGGCGGTTTCAGGCTGCGGGAACTGCCCATGTACTTGCTATTTCAGGCCTGCATGTTGGTTTGCTTGTCGTTGCAATTCTGGTTCTACTGCAGAGGTTTAGGACAACCGTGACCGGAAAATGGGTCGTATGGTTGCTTATTGCACTGGTGCTGCTGGTGTATTGTTCTGTAACAGGAAACGCTCCGTCTGTCAGGAGAGCCTCACTTATGGCGGTTGTTTTGATAGGCGGCTCTGTTTTGGGAAGGCAATCCTTTCCTCTGAACTCGCTTGCTGCCGCTGATCTGCTGCTGCTGTCTTTTGACCCGCTTGAACTCTTCAGTGCCGGATTTCTGATGACAAATGCCGCAGTGGCGGCAATTATCCTGCTTTATCCGGTGCTCAGTTCGCCTTCTTCGAAATGGGGCGGCATAGCGGAAGCGGTTTTCAGGCCCTTATGGAAAGCTTTCAGCGTCAGCTTTGCGGCAATCATCGGGGTGTCGCCGGTTATCGCCTGGTTTTTCGGGACATTTTCTCTCGCCGGACTTCTCGCCAATCTGCCGGTTGTGTTTCTTGTGAGCTGCATGCTCTATGCTATGCTTCCGGCTCTTGTCTTCAATCTTTTCTTTCCGGAACTGGCTATATATCCTGCCGCGAGCGCATGGTTTTTCGCGAAAATGACTCTCGGGGTTACGGAATATTTTGGTTCCTGGGATTGGGCCTTCCTGCAGATGCGCCCGGATATTGCCGGAGTTGCCGTTTACTATACGGCTATTGCGGCAGCGCTTTACTTTTTGCATCGTCAAAAGCCATCCGGAATGGTCATTACCCTTTTTTGTGCAGCAAATTACTTTATCTGGACTCCGGTTCTGAAAGCGGAGAGTCCTCCTCCTGCTCTTGCAAGGGTTTCTGTCGGCAAAGATACCGCCCTGCTTTGTTCTGTTCCGGGCTCGTCGATTCTGATTGACTCGGGCTTGAAAAAGTATCACCGGGAAACGATCAACAGGCAGATGCGCCGCTACGGTATCGGCAGGCTCGATGCAGCCGTACAGTTTGCCTCGCCGGACTCTCTTGTGGCTGCGATAGATGCCCGGAACCACATGCTTTCGGATGACAGGCTCCTGACGCTGCCGTCGTTCGTGCTTGTGAGGCCGGACAAGGAGGTCCTGAAGGTGTGGGGAAGCGATGGCTCATCCCTTCTGCTTGCCGCCGGGATGGATGCACTCATGCGTCTCGATAGCGGTCGTCCCGACAGGGTTGTGTTCATGGTGAAACGGTTCGGGGTCGATGAGTATCGCAAACTTGAGACATGGCTTGATGCTGTCTACCCTCAGGAGTGCGTTGCTTTATGTTCTGTAAGGATGCCGGAAAAGGACAAGGCACTGCTTCGGCATCTTGCCGGGAAGCGGGAGGAGATGATTGTCGTAACAAAGTAGGGTACGTCCCATAATGGGCACCTCTATTAATTTGTTGCGCGCCCTGATTACTTCGTTGGTCGGTGCTCGAAATCCTCATGTACTCCGTGTACACTCTGGTTTCTGCGCTCCGGCCGCCTTGTAATCAAGGCGCTCACGACAATTTATAGAGGTGCCCATGGTGAAATTGCGGTGCAGAATGGCTAAATAGTTCCGGGCGATAAGTTTTTTGCAGAATTAAGTGCTATGTTGGTAGCGGGATTTATTTTTAATTAAACTAATTCTCGACTACCAATGAAGACAAAGGCATATATCGTTAGCGTTATCGTGATCACTGTGCTAACATTTGCAGTGTTCTATAACATGAAAGTATCGAAAACGAAGATCGCCACCTTTAATTTTCCCGATTTTACCGTAGAGAAATTAATCCGGTCTAACAACAACAGCTGGATTGACATCGAGTCCGTCAAGCTTCATGAAGCAGAGAAGCTAACCGATTACGATATGGTGTTGATACGGGTTCATGGCGCGTCGATGACCAGGAAACATCTGGATGCCATAAAGCATGCTATCTCCGACGGCGTTCCTGTATTTGCCACCGAACAGGGCAATGAGGCGATCAACTCGTTAAAGGGCAGAGAAAGAGCCTATATTGCCACGCTCATGGAAAACGGCTCGGTAAAAAACTACCGCAGCATGTTGAACTACATCCGGGCAAACATTGATAAAAAACTCCTCTTCAACAAAACGTATTCAGAACCTGTCGAAATTCCATCCGATTACTTCTTCCACTTAGGCCAGGATCAGTTTTTTTCAACCTATCAGGAGTATCAGGCTTTTTACGAAAAATCCGGAAAGTACAAAAAACATGCCCCGCGCGTTGCCTTGCTTTCCGGAAATATCAACATGCAAAACTCCAACCAGGAGCATATGGCAGCTATTATTAACTCGCTTGAAAAGAGAGGATTAAATGTCTACCCGATTCACTCGTTTGGAATGAAAAAACTCAGCATGCTTCAGGTTGTAAAACCAAACCTGGTCATAAACCGGCCTCACGGCAGGCTGATTATGGGTGGTGGTGAAAGTGGGACCCGACTGCTTAAAACATTGAACGTACCTGTTCTTTCACCGGTAACGGTCAGCGAGCTTTATGAAGACTGGATGAACGATAAACAAGGGATGAAATCGGGGGGGCTGACCTCAATGAGTATTGTACTGCCCGAACTTGACGGCGCTGTTGTTCCTTTTGCCGTTGCCGCACAGTTTGAACGAAACGGGCGCAAGCTGTTCGATGCCATTCCGGTTCATACGGAAAAGTTCTGCAGTATGGTTGAAAAATTTGCCCGGCTGCACACGAAAGAAAACCGTGAAAAAAAAGTTGCCATTTACTATTACAAAGGCACCGGCAAAGGCGCCATCAATGCGGCAGGCATAGAAGGGGTGGAGTCGCTCTACAATACGCTGAAGACATTACAGAAAAATGGATATGACCTGACGGGCCTGCCTGAAAACGCCAAGGCACTCGAAGCCTTGATAGAAAAACAAGGCAGTGTTCTCGGACCGTATGCACTTGGCGCTTACGATGAATTTATAAAAAACGGAAACCCGGCTTTGGTTGATGTGGATACGTTTTACACCTGGGCCCGTGAAATTTTACCCGACGCGCTGATTGAACATATGGAGAACCAGTACGGCAAAGCCCCCGGCCAGTATATGAGTGTTGAGAAAGACGGAAAGAGGTACATTGCCGTAGCGCGCCTTACCTTTGGAAACGTATGCATTCTGCCCCAGCCGCTTCCCGCATTAGGTGAAAATGTAGATGCCATTACCCACGGTGTTGAAGGCGCGCCCACATACCCTTATGTTGCTTCCTATTTTTGGACTCGAAAGTCTTTCAAAGCCGATGCGCTGATACATTTCGGCACGCACGGCAGTTTGGAATTCATCCCTGGGAAACAAGTTGCTTTATCTGAAAACGACTGGACCGACCTCCTGATTGGAGACATGCCGCACTTTTATATCTATATCATCAACAATATCGGTGAAGGAATTATTGCTAAACGCCGAAGTTATGCAACGCTTATTACACATCTGACCGCGCCGTTTATGCAAAGCGAACTTTATGACGATTTACAGATTCTTAAAAACCGAATCCACAGCATAACGCATATGGAGGAGGGGGCGTTAAAGGAAAGATACAGGGAAACCATTGCTGAACTGGCACGCAAGCAGCATGTTTTTTCAGCATTATCAATGGACTCTACCCTCAAAACACTGACGGACAAGGAAATTGAACGCATACATATTTATGTGGAGGAAATTAAGGACGCGAAGGTAAATGACGGTCTTTACACCTTAGGCCAGCCCTATTCCAACGAAAATCTTAATAACACCGCCCGGCTTATGAGCATCGATCCAATTCGGTACTCACTTGCTGAACGGGATGCTATAAAGGGGGAGATCAAACGGGAAAAACTCGACAATCTCAGCTTTATTGCACATCGCTATGACAACAAAACAAACCAGATTATTGAACGGGCACTGAGCGGCCAGTCGCCAGAAACGTTGTTTCGCTCGTTGATCTCTTCGAAAGAGCTGACACTTCTGGCCGATGCCGAAACAGCTGCGATGGAAGAAAAACGGAAATACATGCAGCGGATCAAGCAAATCATAAACGCGCTGCCGAAAAAAATCCCCCGGTTTTTGGATGAAAACGGTAACATCATTCCGGATGATTCAATGCCGAAAGAAAAGCCCGGCGCTTCATCCATGATGAAACGAATGGCGCAAGCCGAACCGGTAAGCCAGGAAACCGATTCATCAAGCGCCGACCAGGAATTCATCATGTCACTTAAAAGCCTTAAAGACGCTGTCTATGGAATATATGCCCATCGTGAAAACCTGAAGAAAAGCACGACAAGCGAGCAGTTATCATTAATTGATGCATTACATGGCGGTTACATCGAACCTTCATCAGGCGGTGATCCTATCGTCAATCCGCAAGCTGTCCCTACAGGGCGAAACTTCTACGCCATCAATCCTGAAACCACACCCACGAACGAGGCGTGGAAAGTTGGCAAACGATTGGCTGAAAACCTGCTTGCTGCCGAATTTATGTCAAAAGGAAGCTACCCTGAGAAAATCAGCTTTACACTCTGGTCAACCAATTTCATATCGAGTGAAGGGGCTACGATTGCACAGATCCTGTACTTGCTTGGTGTTGAGCCTTTACGCGACGGCTTTGGTTTTATCCGCTCACTTCGGCTCATTCCGGAAGAGAAACTGGGCCGGTCCAGAATAGATGTTGTCGTGCAAACCTCGGGTCAATTAAGAGACATTGCCGCTTCGCGTTTGGCATTGATCAACCGTGCCATAGCCATGGCCAGCGAAGCCGAGGACAACGATCATCAAAACTTTGTTCGACAAGGATTCCATGATGCCGAAAAACACCTGTTGGAAAAAGGCTTTTCACCGGTTGATGCCCGTAAGTTTGCCCGGGAAAGAATTTTTGGGGGTATTAACGGCAATTACGGCACCGGTATCAGGGGTATGGTTGAAAAAAGCGACAGCTGGCAATCGCAAGATGCCATTGCCGAGCAATACATCAAAAACATGGGTGCCATGTACTCGGCAAATGGCAGCCAGGAGTGGGGCCAGATGCGCGAAGGCGTCTTCGAGGCGGCATTGCTTAATACCTCTGTTGTGGTGCAGCCACGCTCGAGCAATACCTGGGGACCGTTAAGCCTGGATCATGTTTATGAATTTATGGGTGGCATGTCGGCTGCTGTTCGGCACGTGACCGGTAACGATCCTGCGGCTTACTTCAACGATTTTAGAAATACCAAGCGTGCCAGAATACAGGAGCTCAAGGAAGCAATTGGGGTTGAAACCAATTCCACCCTGTTCAACCCGAAATACATTGCCGAAATGATGAAAGGCCAGGCCAGCTCTTTGGCATATTTTGCCGAAGCATTTCGAAACACATTCGGATGGAACAGCATGAAACCATCGGCCATAGATCCTCACATCTGGGACACCTATTATGACATCTATGTAAAGGATGCCTACGATATGGGACTCCATGAGATTTTCATTGAAAAAAACCCTTTTGCCCTTCAGGAGATGACCGCAGTTATGCTGGAGTCGGCTCGAAAAAAGCTATGGAATGCTTCCGAAGAGCAATTGAGCACCCTTGCTGAACTTCATGCCAAACTGGTTACTGAACAAAGTGCCGGATGCAGCGGGTTTATATGCGATAACCCAAAGCTCAGGGCATTTATCACCTCGAAAGTTGATAATATCCTGGCGCAAGCCTACAACAACAGCATTGACATTGAGCGCCAGGTACAGTTGGATGAAAACGAACGCAACAAGAATGTCGTGCTCAAAAAAGCGCAAAGCGAAACAGAAGAACAACCTGCACTACAAGCTGAAAGCAGTGATCGTCATGTACTGTTGCTCATCGCATTTGTGGCTGTTTTAGTGCTCTCGATACTGTGGCTGGGCATTAAACGAAGAAAATCTTAGTGGAAATATACGTTCAACTCATACTTATTTTAGCGCTTTTAAACTATTGTTTAAACGCTGCGCTTGCAGGACGCCCGGCCGTTATTGGCGGATATGCACTTTTTGCATCTATTTTTGCTTTCGTGCTCTATCCCGTGATGATAACACAGCCAACCAGCATTATCAGTGACTTTCTTTCCAGTCGCAAACTGGTAACCGATTGGGCGGTTATAACCACCGTGGAAGCCGTTGCAGGACTATTTGCATCCGTGACCTTGATTCAACATCACTTTAAACCGAAAAAAGATAAAAAAAGGTCGCTTGCGGTACTGAAGGCAATGCCGGGCGTACTCTTCTATATTGCCATAGCTTACTTTGAGCTGGTATTTTTCAAACACAATCCGGGTGTGGCGTTCAATGTCCTCGCATTGTTTTATGCTGGCATTGTATTGATATCCACACTATCCATTTCAGCGTTCATAGCATGGTTGCTGCCCGCAGAGACGTCCAAGTTTGAGTTAAAAGCATTGATCAGCATCGCTATGCTTGCGATATGCCTGTTTATAAACTCATCGGTTGCCGAATACAACACTGCCCGCCCTGTATTCAATCTGGACTGGTCGGCGACACTGTCTTTTCTGGCACTCATGGGCTGCATGTTTATTGCCGGTTATGTCCTGTCTGGTATCAAGATTACATCATTTTTAAGACATCGATTATGGAACAGATAACAAATATACTGTACTGGTTATCGACAGGACTCTTGATCCCTGTCATTGTGTTTTTGCTTTTCTTTTTTGCCCAAGCACTTTTAACCGTCGGTCATTTGTATAATGCATATATCAAACGCTCCAACACACATGTTACATTAAACCGGCAGATCGATGAGCTGAGCATCGATGATTTTATGGAAACCATACCCCGGGAGACAACGTCACAAGAGGAAGTATTGATCTTTCTCAACAAACTAAGAACCCGGCCACGATCGGCTGCTGTTTTGAACAAAATATTGGGCGACTATGAAATCGTGGCCGACCGGGAGCTGGGCAAGTCAAAAAACCTGCTAAAGTTGGGGCCAATGCTGGGGCTTATGGGGACACTTATTCCAATGGGCCCCGCACTTGTAGGGCTGGCAACCGGTGATATTACCTCGATGGCCAACAACATGCAGGTCGCATTTTCCACGACCGTTGTAGGCATTGTTATTGGCGCCATTGGATTTATTTCGCTTCAGCTGAAACAGCGATGGGTGGCTTACGATATGAATATTTTGGAGTATGTGGTTGAATCGCTTAAAGAAAATCAAAACCTAAGCACCGAAAACTAACTGAACCGGCATCTCACCAACAACTACGCAGTTTTATGGGCACCTCTATAAATTGTCGTGAGCGACTTGAGTTCGAGGCGGACGGAGCACAGAAACCGGAGTGTACATGAGAGTACATGAGGATTTCGAGCACTGCCCAACGAAGAAATCAGGGCGCGTAACAAATTAGGGGCACCTCTATTTATTGTCATGAGCGGTTCAAGTGCAAGGCGAACGGAGCGGAGAAACCGGAGTGTACACAGAGTACATGAGGATTTCGAGCACCGCTCAAAGATGCAATTGAATCGCGGAATAAATAAATAGAGGTACCCTTAATAGAGGTGCCCTTATAACACACATCAATCATGACCAGAAGAAGAAGGCTGATAAACCCTGTCGAGGAAAACGATCCCTTATCGGTGCTGACCAACTTGTTTGACATTGCAATGGTTTTTGCTGTTGCCCTGATGGTGGCTTTGGTTACTCATTTTAATATGACTGAGATGTTTTCAAAAGAAGATTTTACACTTGTAAAACATCCCGGTACCGACCAAATGGAAATCATAACCAAGAAGGGAGAGAAAATCGAGACCTACAAGGCTTCCGACCAGACACAAGCCACTGGCCGTAAAGGCAAAAAAGTCGGTACGGCTTATCAGTTGGAAAATGGTGAGATTATTTACATCCCGGAATAAAGGGTTGTTCAACAGGTGCGAAAGTCTATGGTGTGGCTTCGTATGATCCGAAATGTCTGTGCCCCGTTCCCGGAAAGTTTGTTGAATCTATCTGATTTCCAGAATATCCATGGCGGATATTTTTGATAATCTCGTTAGAAATGGTGAAGTTTCAAGTGAGGTTCAAAAAAAGCTTTTAGACAGAGTAACCGTCAGGTGTACTTTGCTACTCTGGTGGGATGGTATTGCGGGCACCTCTATTAATTGTCATGAGCGGTTCACCTTTCTTATCCGTTCAACGATGCAATTGAAGCGCGGAATAAATAGAGGTGCCCTTGAACTCTTGGCGATACAGGAGGTCGGAAATGTTTGAACTGCCCGAGTTTGTAACCTTGGCCAAGCAAATGAACGATGTGCTCAAGGGAAAAACAATCCAAAGGGGACAGTTGGGAAACAGCCCTCAAAAGTTTGTCTGGTACAACAGGAGTCATCAGGAATTTGACCGGCTGACGCAAGGAAAGACGGTCGGAGAAGCGCGAGCAAAAGGAAAATGGCTTTTCATTCCGCTTGAGCCCGGACATGTGTTGTTGCTGGGTGAATGCGGGGGGAAGGTACTGTATCATCCGCCAGGGTCGAAGGTGCCGAAGAAATATCATCTGTACATCACATTTCAAGATGACTCTTTTCTTACCGCAATGACTCAGATGTGGGGTGCTATGGAGCTGTACGAGAAAGGAGAGGAGCAGAACAGACAGTATGTCAAGGGAATGAGAACGACACCAATAGAGCCTGAATTCACCTTTGCCTATTTCTGTGCCATGATGGATGACCTTGTAGAAGGAAAGAAACGGAGCGCCAAGGCGTTGTTAACGCAAGACCAAATCATACCCGGGCTGGGAAATGCAATTGCTCAAGACATTCTTTTTCGAGCCCGTCTTCATCCCAGGCACCCGATTGCTGATCTAAGTGCAGACCAGAGACAGGTCTTGTACCGTGCCATCGTAGATACCGTTGGTGAAGTTACGGAGAAGGGGGGGCGATATGACGAATATGACCTGCACAACCATCGGGGGGGCTACATTCGCAAGATGGACAAGAGTGCAGCTGGGCGTCCTTGTCCTGAATGTGGAGGTGAAGTGGAGAAGATTCAGTATTTGGGGGGCGCGTGCTATGTGTGTCCGAACTGCCAAAAATGAAATGAAAAAGCGACATCAATAGATGCAACGGTCTATGATGTGCCGGTGGGAAGCTGCAATGTCCGCCGAGTTCATCAGTCACTCTCAAGGGCACCTCTATTTATTTATTCCGTGCTTCAATTGCATCGTTGATCGGTGCTCGAAATCCTCATGTACTCTGTGTACACTCCGGTTTCTCCGCTCCGTTCGCCTTGCACTTGAACCGCTCATGA
>JANQGE010000081.1 GCA_028277485.1 Chlorobium sp. | reverse complement strand
GGCTGTTACCGTGATGGTCTGAATAAAGGGTGAGTAGCCTATGGCATTTACCTTGAGTCGGTAGGTGCCGGCGGGAATGTTTGCAATCGTGTAGTTGCCTTCGATATCGGATGCGGAACCGAAGGTTGTATTTTCCAGCATGGCCGAAGCGCCGATGACCGCTTCGCCGTCAGTTTTGTCGGTGATTGTTCCCTTCACTGTACCGGAATCTGCTGCATGTGCCGGTGAAGGCGAGAACAGGAGGAACAGCATAAAGAAGGGAAGAATCAAACGTGCAAGGGGGAGCGCCTGAAAGTGCTTTGTTTCCATGGACGTTTTGTTATTAGGTATTAGGTGTGTTACCGAAACTTCCGCCAAAATGTTTTGGCGGAAGAAGTTGTGTTGCGTAACTGAAAATCTATCAGAATTTTGAGGAAAGTACAAAAATTACTGTAGTATTTTTAAGTTTTTGTGGTTATGGTTAAGCTCCGGGGTTCCTGTCGTTTGGCCGGAAATGACAAAAAAGTGTGCTTTTGGAGGGGAGTGCTAAATAATTTCGAGTTCCTTGCCAATGGCGCTGAACTCCGTAATTACCTTGTCAAGGTGTTCTTTTTCATGGGTTGCCATAAAGCTGGTTCTAAGTGCTTCATGACCTGGCATGACACCCGGGCGGATAAAGGCGTTTACATAGACTCCGGCGTCGAAGAGCTTTTTCCAGAATACCATGGTTTTCATCTGGTCGCCGATAATGACCGATACGATAGCCGTGCGGGATGGCATGAGCTTGAAGCCCACTGCATCAAGTCCCTGGCGGACATAGTCGGTGTTGACAATCAGCCTTTCAATCAGCTCGGGTTCGTTTTTAAGGATATCCAGTGATGCAAGGACTGCAGCAACACTCCCGGGTGTCGGTGATGCGCTGAAGATCAGTGAAGAGGCATTGTGCTTGATGAAATTGATGACATCACGCTCGCCGACAACATAACCGCCGAGGGAGCCGAATGTTTTGGAGAAAGTGCCCATCATAAGGTCTACCTCGTCTGCGAGATTGAACTCCGAAGGGGTTCCCCGTCCGCCCCGTCCGATAACTCCGACGGCGTGGGCATCGTCAAGCAGGATACGGGCACCGTACTTTTTTGCCAGTTCGGCAAGTCTGGGCAGTTCGACAATTTCTCCGGACACTGAGAATACCCCGTCGGCAACGATGAGCTTGCCGGCGTCGTCAGGAATTGTTTTCAACGCCCGTTCAAGGTCTTCCATTGAGTTATGGGAGTATCGCACGAATTTGGCGGACTGGCCAACGGCCATAATGGATGCAGCTACAAGGCTGGCATGGTTATCCTTGTCGCATATGACATATTCCCCGCGCTGGACAAGTGTCGGGATGACACCCTGCCCGGTCTGGTAGCCGGTGCTGAAGAGCAGACAGCGTTCTTTTTCAAAAAAGTCTGCGAGTTTTTCCTCGAGTTCTATATGCAGGTTAACGGTTCCGGTCATGTAGCGGGAACCGGAACAGCTCGTACCGTAATTCCGTATAGCGTTGATCGATGCTTCCTTGACTCTTTCGTCAGCAGTCAGTCCAAGGTAGTTGTTGGATCCGGCCATGATAAGCTTTCTGCCGGCAAATGAGACTACCGGGCCTTCGGTTTCTTCGATCGGGTGAAAAAACGGATATATACCCAATGCTTTTACTTCATCTGCCAGAGTAAAATCATAGCATTTTTTAAAGAGATCTTTGCGTCTATTCACAGGACTGAATATTTGCTTCAGTGTATGTTTACTTCAGCCTAAGCTGGCAAGCCAGAAAATTGTTTGTTTTTCTATTAGTATAAACTTGTAAATCAATTTCCATCCAATAGGTTAAAGAATGAATGTATTAAAAATTTTGCTTTTTTTGGGAAGCCATATCTTCTTTTTTATAGAGGTGATGTCCATATAAGCACTTTAAAAGATGGGAAATGTTGGGTACCGCTCATGACAATAGAGGTGCCCTGTTGTTCAAAGCATAATACTGGTCTCATGGGTCTTGACGTTCTGGTTACCGGCGCCACAGGGTTTATCGGCGTGGGGGTTGTTGATTACCTGAAAAGCAGGGAAGATAACGTCAGGGTTTTGCTCAGGCCGGAAAGCGATGCAGGGAAAGCTTCATCCATGCAGGTGGATATCCTGAAGGGAAGTTATGATAATCCTGCTTCACTCCGGGAGGCAGTAAAAGGTGCGGATATGGTTATCCATCTTGCAGGCGTAACAAGGTCGGTGGATGAAAAGGGTTACTATAACGGGAATGTGCTGCCGGTTAGGAATCTTCTTGAATCCGTCGTGGAGGTAAATCCCGGTCTTCAGCGTTTTGTGCTGGTGTCGTCGCTTGCGGCAGCGGGTCCTGCAGACAATCCCGATCCCGGCAGCAGGGAAGAGGATATCCCGAAACCGGTCAGTATCTACGGTCGAAGCAAGCTCGAAGCCGAGAAGATTGTTCGGTCTTATAAGGATCGCCTGCCGATAACCGTTATCAGGCCTCCTGCGGTTTACGGCCCGGGCGACAGGGATGTGCTGCAATTTTTGATGATGCTCAGGAAAGGAATACTGTTTGCTGCAGGTAATGTCAGGACACAGCGTTTAAGTCTTGTACATGTCGACGATCTTGTACGCGGGATTGTCATGGCTTCCGAGTCTCCTGCCGGGGTTGGAGAAATCTATTTCATCACGTCGCCAAAAGGGTATTCATGGGAAGAACTGTCCATGGCTGCAGCTGAAAAGCTTGGGGTAAAGCATATCCGCACGGTTTCCCTGCCAAAACCGCTGATGAAGGCTTTCGGCCATGCAGCAGGGTTGATAAGCAGAATTACCGGACAATCAGGTTTTTTGAATCCGGACAAAGTCAACGAGATGGTGCAGGATTATTGGGTTTGCTCACCGCAGAAAGCTGAACGGGAACTGGGCTTTACGGCCTCTATACCCCTGAAAGAAGGCATGTGTAGTACAATTGTATGGTACAGGGAGAGAGGGTGGTTGTGAGTAGAGAACGGGGCCCGGAGTAGCGCACTTCGTGCGCAGGAGTAAGACGCAACTGATGGTGGTAGTATGCAGTGGGCAGTTTTGTTTAAAGTACTGAGCGATGAGAGGGGAAAGTAATGTAAGTCGGAAATCGGGGTCGGAAGAGTAGTGACGAGTCCAAGAATGGTCGATTCCCGATTCCGGTACCGACGGCGAACCCCGAAAAACGGAACAGCGACAGCTTTTGAGACTTTCTTCAAAGCTAAACCAATCAACATTTCTTCAGGCCGATTTATCGGGCTGAAGAAGTTTCTGCACCAGACGCAGGAGGAGGTATTTTTCGTCCGGGTAGGTCTCCAGTCCCTTAAGTCCGGCGTCCGTTTGCTGCAGTGCCAGGATAGCATGTTCGGTTTCCTGCAGAGTAAAGCAGGCGGCGTACCGCAGGTAGTTTTTTGCGAAATACTCCTGTTTACCGAACATCCTGAGCAGCCTGGCCGTTTCGGAAAGCGGCAGCCGGCTGGCGCCGGGTGAGTGCAGTTTCCATATCCTCATGTAGAAGGTCGTCAGGTAGCGTACAATGTTCATCAACCCTTCTTTCTGGCCTTCCCGTTCCATAATCATCAGGGAGACGCCGCTGCACATCCTTACGTTTTTTTCCGTAAGCGCTTTTTCGAGTTCGAAAACGTTGTACTGCTTCGATATGCCTACGCATTCGTATACATCGGCACCGGTAATGCGTTTTTCGTCGCTCTTCGAGGAAGCATACATGACAAGCTTTTCGATCTCCCGGGCTATTTCGCGTGCTGAAGACTGTGTGTACGTGCTGAACACTTTCAGGGCTTCGGGTTCGAATTCCCAGCCGTATTGACGCACCCGTTCGGAGGCAAAGATGTCCGGGTTCTTGACCGGGGGAAAATCATGGCGGAAAGACTTCATTTCCCTGAACGGGGGCTTCTGAATATCCTTTTTGTCAATTTGGTCGCAGTCAAGAACAAGTACCGTTGAATCGGCCGGGTTGTTGATATAGCGAATAAACTGCTCAAGCTGCAGTTTCTGCCGGTCGCGCGGCCCCTGTTTTTTGAACTTGCTGAACTGTTTGACGACCATGAGCTTTCGTGCGGTGAACATGGGGAATTCTGATGCCTTCGATACAATCTCACCCAAGGAGACATCCTGGCCGTAAACGACGGTGGAATTTATGGCGGCTTCTTCTTCCGAAAGGAACATGTTTTTCCTGATAAGATTTGTGAGCTCTTCTTTCAGAAAACTTTCGGGGCCGTGAAAAAAATAGACAGGATCGATCCTGCCTGCGGAGATATCTTTACGGAGCTTTTTCATCGAGTGAATTCTACATGCAATGAGTTCGGAAGAAAGATCTTCAATTGATTTCTATAGGTCCCATAAGTCCTATCCTGAATAATTCATGAGAGTTCAAACACCCGCCCCCCGATTGTTCTTCTTTCGGGGTTCGCCGTCGGAATCGGTATCGGTAATCGATTTTCCCTTTTGCCAACTGCCTACTGCCAACTGATTCCCTTTCGATCCCGAAACCCGATCCCGACCCCGATTCCCGATTAAGTTTTTTTCTTCCTTTTGTGAATTACTCAGGCTATAGTAACCTATAGAGCTAAAGCCTGCATGTCGCATAATCCTGTAAAAAAGGGAAAATGTCCGACAATCAAAACGGCAGGTCATCTTTCTCCGCTTCGGGGCTGCTTCCGCTCTGTTCCGAATTTCCTTCCTGATAACTTTTTTTCTGAGCGGGAGGCTGCTGAAATGGAGGATTGCTTTCGTATCCCTGAGTGCCTTGATCTCGGCTCGAGCCAAGCATCTGCATGTCGGAGCAGATGATTTCCGTGGTGTATCTTTTTTCCCCGGTTTTGTTGTCGTCCCAGCTTCTTGTCTGCAATCTGCCTTCAATGTAGACCTGCCGTCCTTTTTTCAGGTACTGATTGCAGATTTCAGCCAGCTTTCCCCAGGCAACGATGCGGTGCCACTCGGTTCTTTCCTGCATGTTCCCGGTGCTGTCCCGGAAGCTCTCGTTTGTTGCGAGGGTGAAATTTACGACAGACTGACCGGACGAGGTCACCCGCATTTCAGGGTCGTTGCCGAGATGTCCTATGAGCATTGCTTTATTGAGTCCGCGTGCCATAATAAGATATCTTAGAGTGTTGTGAGAAAATTTAAAACAAAAGCCTCGCTGCATCGACAACCGGGCCTTCCTGACAAAGCAGTGCCGCCGATGTTTGGCTGCCAGTCTTGTTTTTAAGTTCTACGGTGCATCCGTAACATATACCTATGCCGCACCCCATGATTGATTCAAGAGATGCTTCACAAGACAGGTTTTTCTTCTCGCAGAATGCGGCGAGTGCTTTCAGCATAGGAGTGGGGCCGCAGGAGAAAACTTTTACCGGCCTGCACTCCGTGAAAAAAGCAAACCGGTCTTGGAGCAGATCGATAACGGTTCCCCGAAATCCTGTTGAGCCGTCTTCCGTGGCGATATGACAATTTGTCAGACCCCTGGTTTGAATATCCCCTTTGGATTTCCCCCCGATAGCATGATAGATTTTTTTTCCCGCTGCAAGAAGTGTTTTTTCAAGAAACCGCATCGGAGCAGTTCCGATGCCTCCGGAAACCAGCAGGGCGGTTTCGAAACCGGGGGTGTCGACAGTGAAGGAATTGCCCAGCGGCCCCAGTACACGAAGTTTGGTTCCTGCCGGGGTGCTGCAGAGCAGAGATGTCCCGCAGCCGACTGATTTTGCCATGATTTCGACCGTGTCCCCATCTACATTGTGAATCGAAAAGGGTCTTCTCAAAAGCGGTTCTTTGTGCGGGCTTACTTTAATGTTGACAAAATTCCCCGGCCGGGCGTTTACGGCTATTTCCGGGCAGCGGAAAGCGATGAGCGAAACATCTTCCCCAAGGCATCGGCTGGCAGTGATGGTTACTGTGTTATCGGTGATCGTTGAGTCTGCATGCATACGAAGATAGTCCGGGCTAACAGCGTTGAATATGGCTTTTGCAGGCAAAGTTAACGTTCTGGCTGAATTTTTTGCAAACATGAAAACAATTAAGACAGGGGGGAGAAAATACATTGAAATTATTCTTTAAACATTCAAGAATGTGTGTTAAGTTTCTCCTTTTGCAGAATGAAGGGATAGTTATATCTTGTAGTCCTCTGGAAGTCTAACAAATCCAATGCTTGGTTCATGCGTATCTTAACATTTACTGGTAAAGGCGGAGTTGGCAAAACAAGTGTTTCGGCGGCTACAGCCGTGCGATTGTCGGAAATGGGTCATCGTACGCTGGTTTTATCGACGGATCCTGCTCATAGTCTCTCCGATTCCTTTAACATTTCATTAGGGGCTGAACCTACCAAGATCAAGAACAACCTGCATGCGATTGAAGTAAATCCCTATGTTGATCTGAAGGAGAACTGGCAGGCCGTTCAGAAATATTATACGAGAATATTTGCCGCTCAGGGGGTTTCCGGGGTTGTCGCGGATGAAATGACTATCCTTCCAGGTATGGAAGAACTCTTCTCGCTGCTGAGAATCAAGCGGTACAAGGCTGCGGGATTGTATGATGCGCTTGTGCTTGATACTGCTCCAACCGGCGAGACGCTCAGGTTGCTCTCTCTGCCCGACACTCTTTCATGGGGAATGAAAGCCGTGAAGAATGTCAATAAATATATCATGAAGCCGCTCAGTAAGCCGCTTTCAAAGATGTCCGACAAGATCGCTTACTACATTCCTCCAGAAGACGCTATCGACTCGGTCGATCAGGTGTTTGACGAACTCGAGAACATCAGGGAGATCCTTACCGATAACTTGAATTCGACCGTGAGGCTTGTCATGAACGCGGAGAAAATGTCTATCAAAGAGACCATGCGTGCTCTTACCTATCTGAACCTCTACGGCTTCAATGTGGACATGGTTCTGGTCAACAAAATGCTTGATGCAAAAGAAGACAGCGGGTACCTTGAAAAGTGGAAGGGAATTCAGCAAAAGTACCTTGGCGAGATTGAGCAGGGATTCACTCCTCTTCCGGTAAAAAGGCTCAAGATGTATGACCAGGAAATCGTTGGACTGAACGCGCTTGAGGTTTTTGCCAAGGATATATATGAAGACTCGGATCCTTCCGAGCTGATGTACAGCGAGCCGCCGATCAGGTTTGAAAGAAGCGGTGATATCTATGAGGTTCAGTTGAAGCTTATGTTTGCCAATCCCGTTGATATTGATGTATGGGTTACTGGTGATGAGCTTTTTGTTCAGATCGGAAACCAGAGGAAGATCATTACCCTTCCGATAAGTCTTACAGGGCTTGATCCGGGAGACGCGGTGTTTAAAGATAAGTGGCTGCATATACCTTTTGACCTTGACAAACAGGGACAGCATCACAGGGAGAAAGAGTATAACAGGGTTTGATTTATGGTGTGCTGCTCTGTCAGGAGGAGTTGGTTGATAACGGATTTTTTTTTAATTTTTGGGCATATAAACATCGAATCAAAAACATAACAGGACTTGTAAAAGTCTAATCCAAGGAGAGTGATTATGAGCGAATCGTACCAAAAACTGCGCAAGGATTTTAAGGCCCTTGAGCTGACAGATCGCATGACTTTTCTGGCTGAAGGAGTGTTGCTGACCGGACAAAGTGCTCTGGTTGGCGGGCTGGAACTTGCGGGCAACGTAGTGGAGACCGTAACCGGTACAGTTGGTTCACTGGTTGATGCTACAGGTATAGGCAGGGTACTCGGCGGTACAAGTGGTGTTGTCGGGGACACTATTGACAGGGTTGCTATTACTGTCAAGGATGTTTCACGAACAGCCGGTGAGCTTTATTCAGATGCGGTAAAAAACGTTGAAAATGTTACCGAAAATGCTGCAACAGCAATTGGTGATGCGGGAATGTCCGCCTCTGAAACTGTGAAGGGGGTAAAAAGTTCTTTCCAGCAGTCAGGTGGTAAGAAGTGACCATTCCAGCTATCCGGGCGGGAAGTGATTTTGTTTGTGTTTTTTTTTATTTTAACGTAAATTAATCCAAAGTCTTTATTTCCGTTTAGGTAAATTTCCAATAATTAAATTCCAAAAGGAGGAATTATGAGTGGAGGAGGCGTATTTACCGATATTCTAGCCGCAGCTGGCCGTATTTTCGAGGTTATGGTTGAAGGGCACTGGGAAACCGTCGGTATGCTGTTTGATTCTCTGGGCAAAGGCACGATGAGGATCAATCGTAATGCTTATGGTAGTCTGGGCGGTGGCGGTGGAAGCCTTCGCGGTTCTTCACCGGAAGTTTCCGGTTTTGCTGTGCCAACCAAGGCGGTTGAGTCCAAGTTCGCCAAGTAAGCATAAAAAGCAAGCGAATTTGAAAGGCAGTGATAGCGTGAAGCTAAACACTGCCTTTTTTGTTTGTGGTGTTTCTAAAAACGGCTGTTTGTCATCTCATTTTCAGGGATGCTTGATGCCACCTGATGAACAACCGATTCAGGTGCATCGTTGCCCTGCTCATACTTCCTCTTTTTCTTTTCTCTTCATGGCATGTGCTGCAATATTCAGACTTTGTTGTTCCCGCCGGTTAGGCAGTTTTTGCCCTGGAAAGCCCGGACAGGTTGAAGCGGGGCTGAGGTGTTTGTTAAGTGGCATATTATTGTATAATTTCTATTTGTTTTCCTATTTTTATCGTTTCAATACTTTAGGCTAATCAGTGTAAAGGGCAGGGCTTGAGATGGCTACTATTTCTACGTATGTATCAGGACATACCGAACAGAGTGATGTCGCAGAATTCTTTCAAAAGCAATTACTGAGTGCCGGTGAACGTCCAATAGCATTTTTTGATGGCGTTTTCTATGAATCGCATCAAGAAAGAGTGGGCAACATAGCCTACCAGGATTATCTGGTATATTCGGACAGGGCGGTTTATCTCTGGGCCAGGGGAGCAACCAAGGATTATCTTGACAGGTTTGCTCTGGGTTCGGTGTCAATCAACAGCAGAAACAAGGACAACGATTTTGCCACGCTCAACCTTCGAATCAGAAGAGAAGAGAGGGAGCCTGTTTACGTGATATTTGATATGGTTGAAATAGATGAGGCGGAGAAGATTAACGCACTGCATACGATTATAGAGTCTATTGTCGAAAACCATCTGGGGAACAATTTCAGAAAGGAAATTCCCGACGAAGTTGCCGAACAGATTTTCATTTCGGCCAGAAACACCTGCCCTCCCCGTCCTCTCACATTCAGGTTTCCGGAAGACCAGGCTCCCGGGCATGAACAAGGCAGTCAGATAGGGTACGGTCAGGACCTGCTTGAACAGTACAAAGCTTCAATAGGGTATACTTCAGAGGAGCGGCCGGCAACTCCTGGCAGTCCTCCCCGGCGGCAGTCATCCGGGTCACCGGGGCAAACGCCGCCAGGCATTCCTAAAGAACTTGAAAACGTTCTGCCAACCGACCCTGAGGCACTGAAGCGGATTGCCGCTAACCTGAAGGATGCAATCGGTGATGCGCCCTTCAAATTTCGTGACCAGGTAATGAAAGACCTGCGGCATATTCCCGGTGATGTCGCCACAGTGCTTACGGCTGTCAATGAGCTGTTATCAAACATAGCCGATAATCCGAAGGCCGAGAGGTTTGTTTTGAACGCTATACAGACGGCCGTCAAAAATGATGGCATTCTTGGCTCAATGGGAAAAATGCTCAAGCTGACAACAGGTTTCGGACCCATGGGGAAAAAGGCCGGCGCGCCGCAGTCCGCCGACCATGCAAAAGGAGGTTCACGCTCTGCGGAATCTGGTGACGAAGGTTCCGTGCCAACCGGAGATGGCGAGGGTGGCACGATTCGGCGCAAGAAGGTAAGAATACAGGCTGACAATGGCGGTTCCGTACCGGATGTTTCAAAAGAAGTGTTTGATCCGGCATTGGGTGAAACGGGGGGCGATGTTTCTTCTGCGGCTGACCCCGGTGGCAACAAGGCTCATTCCAGAAAAATAAAGGTGAAAACAGAAGACGGCGATATTCCGAGAGTTGTAGAAGAGCAACTCAGGGAAGCGCTGCGGGATGTCGGGGGCCTTGAGCAAGCCGAGCCGGATACGCCCGGCGTATCCGAAAACAGGGAGATAGTGCGGAAAAAAATTGCAATACAAAACGAACCGGTTGAGAACAGCCAGGTTGAAGAAAGTCAATCCACAGCCCACAACAGTGCCATGAAGTCAGAACCCGAGCAGCATGACAGCTCCGGCAATGATACGGAGGCTCAGCAGAAAAAACCGGCAAAAAACTTGAAATCCGAAAGGCCTCTTAACAAAAGCAAGTAATAAAGGTTGTGTCCACACAATAGTTTTTCAGTACAAAACATGAGAATCATTCTTTATCTGGGTAAAGGCGGCGTTGGAAAAACGACGGTTTCAGCCGCTACGGCGACGGCAATTGCACGCAGTGGTAAAAAGGTGCTCATTATGAGTACGGATGTTGCCCACAGTCTGGCCGATGCCCTGGGTGTTGAACTGACCCCGAAACCAATTGAGGTCGAAAAGAACCTCTTTGCAATGGAGGTCAATGTCCTTGAGGAGATCAGGGAGAATTGGGGCGAGCTGTATTCCTATTTCTCCTCTATATTGATGAGCGACGGTGCAAATGAAGTCGTTGCCGAAGAACTGGCCATTGTTCCCGGCATGGAAGAAATGATCAGCCTGCGCTTCATCTGGAAGGCGGCAAAATCAAGAAATTATGACGCCATTGTCGTTGACGCAGCACCGACAGGTGAAACCATGCGGCTGCTTGGAATGCCCGAATCTTACGGATGGTATTCTGAAAAGATTGGCGGGTGGCATTCGAAAGCAATCGGGTTTGCCGCGCCTTTGCTGAATCGTTTTATGCCGAAGAAAAATATCTTCAAGCTCATGCCCGAGGTCAATGAACACATGAAAGAGCTGCACGGCATGCTTCAGGACACAAGCATTACTACGTTCAGGGTGGTTGTAAATCCTGAAAACATGGTTATCAAAGAGGCTCTGCGCGTTCAGACCTACCTCAATCTATTCGGCTACAAGCTCGACGCGGTTATAATCAACAAGATTCTGCCTCAGAGTTCATCCGATGACTATCTTAACAGCCTTATTGCTTTGCAGCAGAAGTACCTGAAAGTTATTGACAACTGCTTTTATCCCATTCCGATATTCAGAGCGTCACAGGTTGCGCATGAAGTTATCAAGACGGACCAGCTCCATGATTTGAGCCAGGAGATCTTTGACGGGCATAACCCTTCGGAGGTACTCTATAAAGATGACAAAACACAGTTGCTGGAAAAGGTCGATGGAAAGTATGTGTTGCGGCTTCATATGCCGAATGTCGAGATTACCAAGCTCAATGTCAATATCAAGGGGGATGAACTGCTTGTCGACATCAACAACTTCAGGAAAAGCATCGTGCTGCCAAATATCCTTGTAGGAAGAAAGACGGAGGGAGCCGATTTCGAAAAGGGTCATCTCAATATTACTTTTGCGAATTAACAAAAACCCGTTTTTCCGGAAAGGATGGATACAAACCTGAAAAAAGCTCCGTTTTCGGAGCTTTTTTGGCTATTGAGGAATCAGGCGGATGTTTTCGATACGGATTCCGGTGCCCACTTTATCTGATTTTTATGAAGGTGTGATCACTGCGCTCGATAATGGACCTGTCGCTGCAGCTTTCCAGCAGTTCGTGCATTTTTTTGCCCAGAACAGGGTGAACAGGGTCGGCGAGGTCGCGGAGGGGAAGAAGGGCGAATTTTCTGTTGTGAAGTTCAGGATGAGGGATTGTCAGGTGCCCAAGATTGCATACCGTGTCGCCATGAAGCAGTATATCGAGATCGATTACACGAGGTCCCCATCTCGGGTGATCAGCCGGCCGTCCTATGAGGACTTCTATTCTTTTGCAGTATGAAAGAAGGCGCTCCGGTGTCAGTCCGGTACAAAGCCGGAAGGCCGCATTGTAAAACCAATCCTGGTCGGTATAGCCGAGCGGTTCCGAAATGTAGATTCCTGACACTCCTTCTACGAATGTCAGCGGCAGCTCGTCAAGCATCTCAAGGGCATGCTGCAGGTTCTGGAGTCTGTCACCGACATTTGAGCCGGCACCAATGAAGACAATATGGCTCCCGTTACAGAGGTTCATTTTCCCTCCGGGATTTTTCTGCGGTATAGACAGCCTCGGCATAATCGCAGACCCCTCCGATCGGCGGGTTGCGTTTTCTGACTTTTATGGTGATGCTGTTCAATATGGGAAAGTCTCCCAGAAGCTCCGTTGCTATGGTATAGGCTACTGCCTCAATCAGATAAAATTTTTTCTGTGTCAGCACATTTCTGATCTTTTCATAAACCAGCCTGTAGTCTATTGTGCTGGTTATGTCGTCATGCTGGGCCGCTTTCTTATAGTTACAGTACATTTCGGCATCTACCTCGTATTTTGAACCAACAAAGTGTTCTTCTTTGTGCACACCGTGATGGGCATAAAATGTCAGGTTGATGAGACGGACGCAGGAAGACGAAGCATTGTTATTCATGGTGGTTCATGGTTCTTGTCTTGAGTATGACCTATGTTCAAAGTAATGGTTAAGGTATTAAGGAAAGGTTGGCAAAACAATAAAGGGCATCTCTATAAATTGTCGTGAGCGACATGAGTACGAGGCGGACGGAGCACAGAAACCCTTTCCTATCCGCCCAACGAAGTAATCAGGGTGCGCAACAAATTAATAGAGGTGCCGCCCTTATGTTCTGCTTTTATAACTTGTACCGGCCGGGGCGGTTCGAATATGTTCACCTTGGGCTGTAACTGTTTCGATGATTTCAAACACCGGGCCACAGCGTCCTGATCGGGAAGAAATATGGAAAAGCGGAATTTTTATGATTTTTTTACCACATGCAGGGTTCGAGCCATCATGCAAGCTCTCGAAGAAGACCGGTATGACGGTGATGTGACAACGCTTGCCACGATTGAACCAGGTCAGACAGGCCATGGGATCGTCCGGGCCAAGGCCGCGGGCATTGCGGCAGGAGTTGCCGTTACGGAGCAGGTATTCCACGTCATAGACCAGGATATACAGGTTACTCCGCTGGTCAATGATGGAGCAACGATTGGATGCGGCGATGTTTTGCTTGAAACGGAGGGGAATATTTCATCCCTGCTTGTTGCCGAAAGGACAGTGCTTAACTTTATGCAGCGGATGTCGGGTATTGCAACACGTACTCGAATGTATGTACAGAAGGTTGCACATACCGCTGCAAAAATACTCGATACAAGAAAGACGGCTCCAGGGCTGCGGTATTTTGACAAGGAAGCGGTGAAGATCGGCGGTGGACAAAACCACCGTTTCGGGTTGTTCGATATGGTTCTCATTAAGGACAACCATATCGACGCGGTGGGAGGCATTGTTCTGGCGATAGAGCGTGCGAGAAGTTATCTGGCCGAAAAAGGCATGACGATGAAGATTGAAGTGGAGGCGCGGTCGATCGATGAGCTCCGGCAAGCGGTTGGCGCAGGACCTGATAGTATCCTGCTCGATAATTTTTCGGTTGACGAGCTTTCCGCTGCGGTGACTTATACGAGGAAACATGCGCCCATGATTCACCTTGAAGCCTCCGGCAATGTGGGGCTGCATAATGTGGCTGAAATTGCCGCGACAGGGGTAGATTATGTTTCAGTCGGTGAGCTGACTCACAGTGTCAAAGCTCTTGATCTGTCGATGAGTATCAGTTTTAGGTGAAAGAGCATCGAAGCGGGGAGAAGGCGCCCGCCTTTTCCTGTGCCGGTACTGTTCATGCGTTATCATGCTCGGGGATTGGCTTGCTTTCTCCATTGATGGTGATGGAGGATTTAATGATGCCGTAAATTTTGTCTTTAAGGATGGTGTCCGTGATATAATCCCGGAACTCCGCTGACGTGTAGGTGCTTATAATATCTTCTACTTTCAATTCAGGGTTTTTCTCCGCCTCTTTTTCTGCAAAAACTTTAATGTCATCGTCGTTGACCTCAAGCTTGTTCGTCTCGGCAATTTTCTGGCTGATCAGCATCCAGCGGGCATGTTTTTCAGCATTGGGGCGGATTGAACCACGAAACTCGCTTTCATTCATTCCAGGGGGGAATTTGCCTCCCATTTGCTTTTTAGCATTTTCCAACAGTGTGTTTTCAAAAGAGTCAACCATTGCCGAAGGAGTAGGTACCGGGTTTTCTTCAATGAGCTTCGAGGAGATAGACTCAAGAAGGTCCTGTTCGGATTTGTTGCTGAAGTATTGCTCGAACTGCTCTCTGACATCTTCACGGAACGCCTCGATCGATTCGGATTTCCCCCGGGTTATCTCTTTTACCAGCTCATCGGTGAGTTCCGGAAGTTCAAGCCTTTTCACTTCTTTTATAGCTACTTCGTAACGATATGCTTCTTCATCCTCTTCCTTGGCCTCGATGTCGACGGTGACGTTCTCGCCGGCTTTTCTGCCGATAAGTGATTTATGGAAAGGGTTGTTTTCAGGAAGATATTCAAGGTTGAAGTGATGGTTCTCGGTTTTCTGATCCTCCATGACGTTGCCTGAAGCGTCCAGTTTTACCAGGTCGGCAATAATGGTATCTTTTGCTTCAGAAGGCCCGTCAACCGGAACAAGGGTGCCGTGGCCTTTGAGAATGAGGTTGATCTCCCGGTCGACGTCCTCATCGCTTATGGTGTATATATCCTGAACAAATGAGTAGTTACTGAAATCCTTGAGTTCAAATTCAGGATGGATTTCGTAGGAGAGTGAAATGATAAGCCGGTCGTTATCAAATGAAAACTCCTCAAGTGCGGCACGGCTTGCAGGCCTGATGTTCTCTGCTTCGGATATTTCAGCAAAATATTTCGAGGCAAGCTTTTCAGCAACGGCGGCTTCAATTGCCGGACCCATCATCTTTTTGATCATGGCAACAGGAACATGTCCTTTCCTGAAGCCTTTGATTTGCATGTTTTTTCTTGCGCTCTCTATTTCACGATCCATTTCAGGTGTGAATTCCCCGGCTGAAAGGGTTACTTCCAGTTTCTGTTCGGTATCGCTGACGTTAGTAATATTTTTTTGCAAAGCGGCCTCTTTGGGTTGGTAAGTTTTTACAAAACAAGGGGTACCTCTAAAAGTTCTTGTTTTTAGAGGTACCCTGAAAGCTCGGAATATACGATTAATTACGGACTTTGGAAAAGCAGGTTAAGGAGAGGGTTCATATATCAGGGTGGAAGCATCCGCGTGCTGTTGCAGATATGCAGCGGCACATCCCAGGTCTTCACGGGTTACGGTTTCAATGCCCCTGATTTTTTCTTCGAGCCTGACAGCTTTTCCGAAGTAGAAAATGTCCCTTGCGGCTTTTGACATCCTTTGTGTCATTTTTTCCATTTCCATGACAAAATTTCCCCGAAGTTTGTTTTTTGCCGCAAGCAGTTCTTCCCTGGGGATACGTGAGAGGTTGTCTGCACCGAGAATATTTTTTATGATCAACAGTGCCTGATTGGTATTTTCCTGGTCGGTTCCGGCATAGATGTTCAGAAGCGTTGCATCGTCAAAAAACGTAAGTGAGGAATAGGTATTGTATGCAAGCGCGTTTTTCTCTCTCAGTTCAAGGTTGAGCATGGAACTCATCCCTCCGCTCAGTATGGTGTTGAGCAGGAGCAGGCTGTAGAAAAAAGCGTCATTGCGGGGTACGGCCAGGCCGTAAAGTATCTGTGCCTGGTAGAGCGGTTTTTTTCTGTGGGCGGTAAAGGCTCTGTAATCTCCCTGCCGGAAAGTCCGGGGGGTGCTTGGTGTTTTTCTGCTGTTGTTGAGCTCCGAGAAACTCTGTTCGACATGTAGCATGATCTCTTCATGTGAGACGTTTCCAACAGCGGTAATGAGCATGTTTTGCGCAACGTAGTGCTGACGCATAAAACAGCGCAGTGCTTCAGTTGTGAAACTTTCAACGGATTTTTTCGTGCCGAGGATTGCAGGCCCGAGAGGATGCCGGGGAAATGCGAGGTTGTCAAACTGGTCGAAAATAAGTTCTTCAGGAGTATCACTGATACTGTGAATCTCGTCAATAACCACCTCTTTTTCCTTTTCGATTTCAGCCTCGGGGAACAGAGGGTTGCAAACCAGGTCTGCAAGCAGGCTGAACGCAAGCTCGCTATGCTCTTTCAGGCAACGGATATAAATGCAGGTGTTTTCTTTGGTGGTATAAGCATCAATGTAGCCGCCTACCTGTTCAATGCACTGTGCGATGGTTACATAGTCTCTCGACAGTGTTCCCTTGAATACAGCGTGTTCCAGAAAATGAGCGAGTCCGGCCATACCTGCGGGATCCTCCCTGGAACCGGCATTGATCCATATACCGATTGTGATGCTGTGTACATGGGGAACATGATTGCTGAAAACCCGGAGGCCATTGCCGAGCTGCTCCTCGACAACCGGGCCGGCTGAAAGGAAATGCTGATTATCCTGCATGTGCTTCGTCAAATTTTTTCGACATGCCGTAAGGTTGGATTTGAATGCAATGTAATTTTTCTTCTTATTTTTAGAAACAAAAAGTAATAGCATCTGGATAAGCTGTAAAAACAGAGAGGTTGGGTCGGACAAGAGAGGTTGTGCTGGTTACCGGTGCGACAGGTTACATCGGGTCGCAGGTTGTGTATACGCTGCGGAAGATGTTCGGGGATGCCTTGCATATCAGGGCTCTTGTCAGGAGCAGTTCGGACGTATCGGTTCTGTCCGGGTTTCCTGTGGAAATTGTGCAAGGGGACATCATGAATCCGGCATCTCTTCAGGATGCCTGCCTGTCGGCTGAAACGGTGTTCCACTGTGCAGGTCTTGTTGCCTATACAAAGAATTACGGGCAAGATCTCTATGAAACTAATGTTACAGGAACGGCCAATGTTGTCAATGCATGTCTCCACAGGGGGGTGGGGCGGCTTGTCATGACCAGTTCTGTTGCAGCTATAGGTGTAAAAGAAGAAGGTGAGCCGGCTGACGAGGATACGGTTTTCAGGGACTGGCAACACAGAATCGCCTATATGGAGTCGAAGCGTCTCGCAGAGATAGAGGGGGGGCGTGGTATTGCCGAGGGTTTGGATGTCGTGATGGTGAACCCCGGAGTTGTCATCGGAAGGGGTGAAGGTAATCCGCTGGTTACCAACAGCGCGACCGAAACCGTTACAAACATTTACCGGGGAAAGATCCCGCTGCACCCTGCCGGTGGTTTAAGCCTCGTGGATATCCGGGATGTGGCACGGGCACATATTGAGGCTTGGAAGGAAGGGATGACCGGAGAGCGATATATCATTGTGTCCGAAAACTGGTCGTACAGGGAATTGTTTGCGATGATCCTGGAAATGCCCGGAAATAAAGCAAGGTTTGTCATTTCAGCCGGAGAGCCGCTTTATGGAATTGCCGGGTTGGGCGGGGAGCTTTTTTCCCTGCTTACCGGAAGGAGATCCTATATAAGTCTCGAGAGTATGAGGCTTGCGAAGCATAGCTTGTACTATTCGAACAGAAAATCTGTCGATAAACTCGGCATGACTTACCGTCCTGTGCGGGAGATCGTACAATCGATAGTTGGCTGAAAGATATTTTACCATAACCACTTTAGAAGGCCGCGGACAAAACCTATGGAAACAAAAAAAACAGTACAGGCGAAAAAGGAAGCCGACCCGGCAAAGCTTAAACAGTTAAACCTTGCTGTGGAGGCACTGGAGAAGCAGTTCGGTAAGGGTGCGATCATGCGTCTGGGCGATAAAAGCGCAGTAATGCCTGTACAGGCGGTTTCTACCGGGTCCATCGCTCTGGACTTTGCGCTGGGTGTCGGTGGTTTCCCCCGGGGGCGTGTTACCGAAATCTACGGTCCCGAATCTTCGGGGAAAACCACACTTGCGCTTCACGCGATTGCAGAGGCACAGAAAACCGGCGGTATTGCGGCTATTGTCGATGCCGAACATGCCTTTGACCAGACCTATGCGAGAAAACTCGGTGTCGATATCAACTCACTTTTGATCAGCCAGCCGGAGTCGGGTGAGCAGGCTCTTTCCATCGTTGAGACCCTTGTCCGAAGCGGGGCTGTCGATATTGTAGTGGTTGATTCGGTAGCGGCGCTGGTTCCACAAGCTGAGCTTGAGGGTGAGATGGGAGACAGCGTCATGGGGCTGCAGGCCCGTTTAATGAGCCAGGCGTTGAGAAAACTTACCGGAGCCATCTCGAAGTCCAGCTCGGTTGTTATTTTCATCAACCAGCTTCGCGACAAGATAGGGGTGGTTTACGGCAATCCCGAAACCACAACAGGAGGCAAGGCGCTCAAGTTCTATTCTTCCGTTCGTCTGGAGATCAGGAAAACAGCGCAAATCAAGGAAGGCGCCGAGATTATCGGCAACAGGACAAAGGTAAAAGTTGTTAAAAACAAGGTTGCGCCGCCGTTTAAAACGGTTGAATTCGATATTCTTTACGGAGAAGGGATCTCCATGATGGGGGAGTTAATAGATCTTGCCGTAGAGTTCGGCATTGTAAAAAAATCCGGAGCATGGTTCAGCTATGAATCGGAAAAGCTCGGGCAGGGTAGGGAAGCGGTTAAAAAGGCCCTGCGTGAAGATCCCGGGCTTGCCGGGAAAATTCAGCAGCAGGTAAGGGAAGTGATGAGCCCACCTGCTGCGATTGGAGATGCAGCGGTTTAACTCGGAGAATGATGAAGATAGGTGATCTGCACATAGAGCGTCCGGTTATACTCGCTCCCATGGAAGACGTTACCGACAGGTCTTTCAGACAGATCTGCAAGAGATTCGGGGCAGATATTGTCTATACGGAATTTATCAGTGCCGAAGCTCTTCGAAGAGGCGTCGAGAAAACGATGCAGAAAATGTTTTTCGAAGAGTATGAACGTCCCGCGGTTATTCAGATTTTTGGAAACTCTGAAGAGGCAATGGCCGAAGCGGCGGTTATCGCAGCATCATACAGGCCGGATTACCTTGACATCAATTTTGGATGTCCGGCGAAAAAGGTCGCAGGAAAAGGAGCAGGAGCGGCATTGCTCAGGGAGCCGGAAAAAATGACCCGTATCGCAGCGTCCGTGGTGAAAGCCGTATCCATACCCGTTACGGTAAAAACCCGTATCGGCTGGGACAGGGAGTCCATTAATATTCTTGATATCGTTCCAAGGCTTGAGGGGGCAGGAATACAGGCTATTGCGGTTCATGGCCGTACAAGGAGCGAAATGTACCGGGGAACAGCTGACTGGAACTGGATCGCCAGGGTTAAAGAGCATGCAAAAATTCCTGTTATTGCCAACGGGGATATCTGGACCGCCGATGATGCAAAAGCCATGTTTGAACATACTGCTGCCGACGGGATCATGATCGGGCGAGGTGCTATCGGCAATCCGTTTATCTTTGCGCAGGTAAAGGAACTGTTGCAAAACGGGGCGGTAACGACGCAGGCTGATTTCAGAGACCGGATAGCGGTTGCTATCGAACATCTGTCCCTTTCTGTAAAGTTCAAGGGTGAAAAATACGGGGCTCTTGAAATGCGAAGGCATTACGCAACGTACCTGAAGGGGCTGCCGAGAGTTTCCCGCGTGAGGGATAAACTTGTCAGGGAGGACAACTGGCTGAATGTGATTGAAATACTCAGAGGTTACGAGGCTGAGTGCGAACGATACGCACGGGAAGGCAAGATACGCGAATACGCAGAATACCTCAACGATCACTCGAGGCGGCTGGTTCTGAAATGATTGTGACAAGAGCAGCTTCAAAGCCGGATGGCAATGAGGGAAAAGAGTCGGAAGTTTTTATAAGTCCTATAAAAGATCTCATTGTTCTTTTATAACTCGTTGGTGAAATTTATGTTCTTTAAAGGGCACCTCTATTAATTGTCGTGAGCGACTTGAGTACAAGGCGGACGGAGCGCAGAAACCCTCTTCTATCCGACCAACGACGTCATCAAGGTGCGCAACAAATTATTAATAGAGGTACCCTAAAGTAATCACATATAATTAAAACGATAAAATGAGCAGTACTGAAAAAACATACAGTGTGGCGGTACTGGGGGCAACGGGTCTTGTGGGCAGAACCATGCTTCAGGTGCTTCATGAGCGTCATTTTCCGGTACGCAAAATTTTGCCTCTTGCTTCGGAGCGGAGCCGTGGTAAAGAGGTTGATTTCCGGGGGGATACCTTTGTCACAGAGGTTCCTTGCCCCGAAGTTTTCAGCCAGGCCGACATAGCGCTGTTTTCCGCTGGTGCGGGAGCGAGCAGACAGTGGGCGCCTGTGGCTGCCGAGGCAGGTGCGATAGTTATCGATAACTCTTCAGCGTTCCGCATGGATCCTGAAGTGCCGCTTGTTGTACCGGAAGTGAACCCGGAAACAATGTTCGATGCCGAAGGCCGGGCGAAAAAAATTATTGCGAACCCGAATTGTTCAACCATTCAGATGGTGGTTGTTCTCAAACCACTGCATGACAGGTATACTATTCGCAGGGTGGTGGTTTCAACGTATCAGTCCGTTACCGGTAAAGGAAAAGCAGGACATGATGCGCTTGAAGGTGAACTGGCCGGAAAAGTTCCGGGTTCCTTTGTTCATGTTCATCAGATCGCGTTCAATGCCGTCCCGCATATCGATGTGTTCCAGGAGAACGATTATACGAAGGAAGAGATGAAAATGGTCAACGAGACTCGTAAGATCATGTGCGACGAGTCTCTGAGTGTTTCTCCGACAACTGTTCGTATTCCGGTTTACGGTGGTCATGGGGAATCTTTGAATATCGAATTCGAGAAAGATTTCGATATCGAAGCAGTCAGGGAACTGCTTGCAGAGGCGCCAGGGATCATTGTTCAGGATGACCCTTCATCAAATCTCTATCCCATGCCGCTTACTTCCTACGAAAAAGATGAGGTGTTTGTCGGGCGCATACGGAGGGATTACTGGCATCCTAAAACGCTGAACATGTGGGTTGTTGCCGACAATTTGCGCAAAGGCGCCGCAACGAACGCAGTGCAGATCGCCGAAAAGCTTGTGAATATCTATGAAGGCAGTTGGTCGTAAAGATTCAAGAAAGCGGCACTCAACGCTTTCAGTTCAACAGGAGAGGTGCAGGGCGAGCGTACGTTGCGCTGCATTGAAAACAGCTCAACAAGGCTGAAAGGGTGAAGATTTGTTCCTGCTGCGCGCGATATTCTTTCGATAAGAGACTTTTCACCCGCAAGATTTCCCGTTATATAAACCGGATATTTCCGATGTTCCTGATTGGCGGTCAATTCCCGCAGGGCAAAATATTCTGCGTCACTGCGGTGATTCAACTGCCAGTATCTGAAATATTCGAGCTCCCCGCTACGGCCTGCCGAAAACGTCACGTATTCGTTTTCGAGTTCCAGTAAAATAAATGGTCGAAGGGTGGCAGCAACGCTCAGGATAATCGATCGGAGGTAGTGGGTTTCGCTGCTGATCGTACAAAATGAGCAAAGCTTTCCATGCACTGCCTCGAACATGTCACAAGGGTAGTAGAACAGCAGGTACCGACGCGCACGATCCTGCTCCGGGTAAAGGGTATAGGGAACATGGTCGTGGAGATATTCTCCCGGATCGCTCAGCAAAAAGGCTGCTTCAGCTCTGCAGTAGGTATCAAATGTCTTGTCGGAGATGTTTTGGGACAATACCGTGTCCAGCGGGAAGAAGCACGGCGTTTGGATGGAGAGAGCAAGGGTTTCTATGCCCATTTTTTTGAGCAGAGAAGCAAGCTTGCTTACAGCCCGATCGCCGTTCGGCCCGGAAAGTTCCCCGATCCCTGTGCGCATTGTCTTGCATTCCGTGATTGTATAACCACCGACCGTATCGTATGCGATGCTTGCAACCGCGGTTGAATAAGCGTTTATTGCACATGCGTGGCAGATAATGCTCATTTATTCAAGGATAAGGTGCTGTTCAAGGGTTTCCATTCTTTTTCTGCCGATGCCTTTAACTTCCAAAAAATCCTGGAATCTTTCAACCTTTCCATGCCTTGATTTCCTGAAAGCTATCAGCCGCTCGGCAAGGACGGTACTTATTCCGGGGATAGCGGCAAGCTCGTCAACCGTTGCGGTTGAAAATACGATTTTGTATGAGCCGGCGTGCTTTTTTGAAGGGATGTTTTTTCTTTCCGGGACAGGCAAGGCTGTCACATCGGTTTCGGCAAGAGCGGCTTCGAGCAGGGCGGCTTCCCTGAGAAGACTGTCTACCTCTGCGTCCGTGAACCGTTCTGTGTGTTCTGTTTCTATAAACCGGCGAGCTTCCTGTAATGAACGGCTGCTGCTGACGATGATGCCAAGAATGAAAAACAGCAGGAGGGATGATATGACGGTTATCTCCGTTCTGGTTATGCTCAGCCGTTCTGCTATTCTGTCCCGAAAGTTCATCATGAAGCTGTAGGAGGTTTTTTACTTTTTTATAAACCGCATGCGGCTTGTAGGGCATATGAAAAATGTGATTTTCCGGTAAAGCCAGGACACCATTCTACACAAATACTCTTGTAACCCTCGAGGAAACAGCACAGAGTATTTCATAGCTGATGGTTTCCGCGGTATTGGCTAAATCCCCGGCGGAGGAGCCTTCCCAACCGAAAAGCACGGCAAAATCACCAAGGCGGACGTCGTCGCTGTTTCCGAGATCCACCATGATCTGATCCATAGTGACCGTTCCGACCTGAGGGTAAGTGTTTCCCCTGATGATGACTGTCGCCAGGTTTGACAACGCTCTGTAATAGCCGTCAGCATAACCTGCCGAAACCGTGGCTATTTTGCGTCTGGATGGAGCAATCCAGGTGCGGTTGTAACTGATCGTTGCGCCGGCTTCCACTTCCTTGATGAAAATCACTTTCGCTCGTAACTGCATCACCGGTTTGAGATCGATGTCGTGTTGCATGTTCTCGTCGGGGAGATATCCGTAAAGCATGATCCCAGGCCTCACCATGTCCAGGCAGGCATCGGAGCAGCAAAGTATGCCTCCGCTGTTTGCCGTATGCTTGCAGATGCTTCTCTGTGCGTGGTGTTCGAACTCGGAGCAGATCTTTGTAAATGTTTCAAGCTGTCCGACGGTGAAGCTGTCCCGCCGGGTGCTCTGGGCAAAATGGGTATAGGTACCCATAAGCCTGAGATGAGGACTCTCTTCCACAGCTTTCAGGAGCTGAAACGCCGTTTCGGGAACTGTTCCCAGACGTCCCATTCCGGTGTCGATTTTCACATGGACCTTGAGCGGTATGTTATGTGCGGCGGCAACCGATTCGGCGGTACGAAGCATCTCAAAATCACAAAGGGTTGCTGCAACGTCGTGCTGAAGGTATAAGGCGATATGGGGGGGCAAGGGAGAACAAAACGCAAGAATCGAAGATTTTCCGGAGATTGCCCTGGACTTTCGTAGCGGAATAGCCTCTTCAACGTTTGCCACCCCAAAATCTTTGACGCCAAGGCTTTCAAGGGTTTTCGATATCTGAAGGGCGTTGTGTCCGTAAGCATCGGCCTTGACAATACCCATCACGCGGCAATTCTCCGGGATACGCTCACGGATCCTGCGGTAGTTGTGCGCAAGGTTGGCCAAAGAGATCAGCGCTTCCGCCAGGTGCTCTCCGGGTAACGTACTTTCACCGGTAAACGTTGTTGTATCCGCTGTCAATGGCGTATTCAGAAGTTTATGATGTTTCGAGAAACAAAAGGCAGCGGGGGGGATTGTCTGCTGTGCCTTTTAGGTAAAAAACATATTTTGTTCTTGTTTTTCAAGTCCATTACATTGTAAAAGCGTGCGGCTCCTTTAAGGGTGTTTCAAAGAACTTCATGTGCTTCGCGTATCCTGATAAAATCGAGACTCGCGGCGGTTTTTCGAGGTGTTTTATTTTCAAACCAACTCCCCGTGGCAACATGTGGCAACAGAACATTTTCAAGATAACGGATCAGACCCCCATGGTTCTGGTCAACCGTTCGGCCCGGCATGTCAAGCCGCAGATTATAGCGAAGGTGGAGTATCTGAACCCTTCCGGAACCCATTACTGTCGTGTCGCGAACACGATTGTGGATCATGCTGAAAAAGAGCAGTTGATAAAGCCGGGAATGACCCTTGTTGACTGGACATATGGAAGCAGCGGTATTGCTCTTGCAATGGCGACCGTAACGAGGGGATACAAGGTGTTGCTGGTTGTTCCGGACAAAATTTCACGGGAAAAACAACAAGTGCTCAAGGCCCTGGGGGCTGAAATTGTCATTACGCCCTCCAATGCCCTTCCAGGGGAACCACGGAGCTGCGTGAATGTCGCGGAAAATCTCGTACAGAACCTGCCGCACGCCTACTTTACCAACATGTACGAAAACGAGCTGAACTGTAAAGTGCACATAGAAAAAACCGGTCCTGAGATTTGGGAGCAGACCGAAGGTGAGGTCACCCATCTTTTTGTTCCGGTTATCTCCGGTGCAATGATTTCAGGGCTCGGCCGTTTTTTGAAAGCCAAACGTCCCGATATCAAGATTGTCGGAGTGGAGCCTGAAGGATCAATATACCGTGAACTTTTTCATGCCGGCCGAGTGGGCGCAACAGCCGGTTACGAGCTTGAAGAAATCGGCGGATTGTGGGAGTCGAAGTACTGGGATACTTCTGTTATCGATGATATTGTTCAGGTCAACGACCGTGACGCTTTGAACTGCGGGCGTGAACTGCTTCGAAATGATGCGATTTTTGCAGGAGGTTCTTCGGGAGCGGTGCTTTTTGCTGCATTAAGGGCAGGTGCTCTCCTCGATGAGAGTGCGTGCATCGTGGCTGTCATGAGTGATTACGGAGGATACTATCTCAGCAAAATGTACAATGACGAGTGGATGAAGCAAAAGGGCTTTTACAGGAAGGTTTCTCCACCGAAAGATGAGATTACGGCGGAAGATATTGTCGGGCTGAAAACCAGGAAAGACCTTATTTTCGCCCATCCCGAGCATACCCTTTCCGAAGCGTTCGAGATGATGCGGCAGCATGACGTTTCTCAGTTGCCGGTAGTATCCTACGGCACGGCAATCGGGAGCATCAGCGAGAATAAAATATTGTCCATTCTGATCGAGAATGATGAGGCTATGAACTCCAAGGTTGTCGGGTATATGGAGCAGCCTTTCCCTGTATGCGGTTCGCATGCAACAATTTCCGAACTTTCAGAAAAGCTCCAGGAAAGCACTTCCGGCGTATTGATCACGCTTTCTGACGGGAGTTTTCAACTGCTGACCAAATCTGATCTCATCGAGGCGTTAACGCATAAGTAGCTGTTACCTAAACTGAGCATTTCAACAAAAGCTCAATAATAGTAAAGCATGTTCGACAATCGCTCAATTTAGGTGTTACTGAGTCGGTTGCTTCATGGTGCCCGGAAAAATGGTGACAAGAAAAGAGGGAAGCGTCAACAGAACTCCCTCTTGTTACTCGTCGCCGGTTACGTGTTACTGTTATGGTATCTTCCTTTGATTACTCTACTTAAGTCTTATGTTGCAATTATACGGTTGTTTTTTTGGGGAGATTTATTTATCTAAGCAATCCTGAACACACTTTATCAACATATACTGGGTGCCTTGGAAGCGACAGCTCCAGTTGTCATTTTCCATAAGGAAAACATGGGTTAAAGAGGTATGGCTGCTGAGAAGAAAACGAGAAAAAAAAGCGCTGTTGAACATACCGAAAAGCCTGTACATACCGATCAGCAGCAACTGCCGGCGGTTGAGTCGAAGAAAAGGCAGTGTATTCTCGAAGGAAAGATAAAGCCCAGTTTTTGCGAAGGCTGTGAAGAGCTGACCGAAAAGGTGTTTGTAGGAGAGTGGAAGCCCAGTGACAAGCCCAAGGACTATGATGTCCTGGGTGAACCTGATTCCGGAAAACCAGGAAAGAAAAACACAGGCGCTGAGGAATTACAGTCTGCTGCGGAGAACCAGTACTGGATCAGGTGTGCTTCCTGCAACCAGGTTTATCTGCTCAAGGAGTGGCAGATTCAGATAGATAGAGAATTAAACCTTCGGGAGCTTAAACCCGAAGATTGTCAGATGTATTCTCCTCACGGGATATATGCCCAGGGAGATGCGGTGTATCACAGAGCTCTGGACGAAGTCGGGGTAGTTCGCGAGAAAAACGCCACTGGAAGCGGTGCCCATGTTATTATAGTAGAGTTTATCGATAGCGGAAGGAAACAACTGCTTGAAAACGTGCAGGTAAACCAGGGCAAGCCCGGCCAGACGGAGTCACTGGCGGATATTCTTAAAATGAAGTTAAAACGATAAAACAACTTTAAGGGGGTGAAAGAGTTGGTAAGCGTACAGTTTAATGATAACGAGTCTATTGACAAAATGCTCAAACGCTTCAAGAAAAAATATGAACGTGCCGGTGTTTTGAAGGAGTTTCGAAAAAAAGCATACTTTGTAAAGCCTTCAGTTGAAAATCGTCTGAAACGTTCAAGAGGTAAACGCAGAGCGCAGAGAGCCAACGAAGAGCGTAACTCCTGATTGACGATAATCAGGACGAGATACAAGGCAGCTCCTGATGGAGTTGCTTTTTTTTTGCCGGGCAACTTAATCATAAAGTTCATGAGTGTGTATAAAGGAGAGGTTTGTGCTCTGCCGCCGGACAAATCGATATCCCACCGCGCCGCCCTTATAGGATCCATCGCGGAAGGTGCAACGGAAATATCGAATTTTTCAGGAGGGTTTGACAACCAGTCGACCCTGGGTGTGCTGCAAGCATGCGGTATCGACATAAGGCAGGAAACAGTACCCGGTGTGAACGGCACCGCTACCCGGAAGGTGGTTATGCATTCCGGCGGACTGTGGAGTTTCACGAAACCCGAACAACAGCTGATGTGCAACAACTCCGGGAGCACGATGCGGATGTTTGCAGGGATTCTTGCCGCACAGCCTTTTGAGAGCACGCTGGTCGGCGACAGTTCGTTGATGAAGCGCCCGATGAAGCGTGTAGCGGATCCTTTGCGTTTGATGGGCGCTGAGGTCAACCTTTCTCCGGATAATACCGCCCCGGTTGTCATAAAAGGGATGAAAGCGCTTCATCCGATTCATTATGAGCTGCCTGTACCGTCAGCCCAGGTGAAATCACTTGTCACTTTTGCTGCCTTGCATACGGAAGGCGAGAGCCGCATTATCGAGAGCTTGCCTTCACGCAACCATACCGAACTTATGCTCGGGCTGCAAGTTGAAGGGCTTTCTGACGGAAGACAGGAGGTTGTTGTGCCCGGAAGGCTGACTATTCCGGCCAAACCGTTTCATGTTCCGGGAGATCCCTCGGCGGCATGCTTTATTATAGCACTTGGTCTTCTGAGTCAAGGCTCTGAAATTCTCCTTCGGGATGTCTGCCTCAACCCGACCCGTACCGGGTATATCGACATTCTTGCCGGGGCCGGGGCTGGTATTTCCCTGGAAAACATCCGGCTGACGGGAGGTGAGAAGATCGGAGATATTCTTGTGCGTTACAGCCCGTTTATGAAGCCTCTCAGGATCAGCGATCCGGCCGTGGTCGCGAACATTATTGATGAAATACCGATGCTGGCGGTGCTTTCAGCATGTGCGACCAATGAGTTTGAATTGCACCATGCAGCGGAACTCCGTGCAAAGGAAAGTGATAGAATCAGCGCTTTGGTCTATAACCTGGAACAACTTGGTTTTATCTGTGACGAATTTACCGACGGTTTTGCCGTTACTGCAAAGGATACCGTGCCCACCGGAAAAGTGTCCATCGAGAGCTACAGTGACCACAGGATAGCAATGGGTTTTGCGATAGCAGACAAGGTACTCCCGACAGAGCTCGGCATTGCAGATGCAGGGATTATCGGTGTTTCTTTTCCCAATTTTTTCGAGATCATTGAAAACCTCGCACACTGATCTTTGCTTGAGCACCGTTACTAACTTGTCACCTAATGCTCACCAGCCCTTGCCAACTGATTCCCTTTCGACTCCCGAAACCCGATTTCCGAAAGAGAGAAAATCGGGTTTCGCCGTCGGTATCGGAAATCGAAGAGTATTGCGATGATAGCTTGATAGCTCGTTAGCTCAATGGCAACGCCCACTAACATTGCCAACTGCCAACTGAAGACTGCCTACTGATTTCCGGCACTGGCCAACGAAGTAATCAGAGTGCGCAACAAATTGAGATTCCCTCACTCGAGGTGTCCTGTCTTTTTCAGGTGCTCGAGCAGACAGGCATTAAAAATTTCCGGCTTTTCCATGTTGGATAGATGTCCTGCCCCCGGGATGAGACAGAGTGTCGATCCAGATATGGTGTGCTGCATTGATTCCGCAAGGGAGTGTGGGGTAAGTTTGTCCTTATTGCCGTTGATAAAGGTGACAGGGCAACTGATGGCGGTGAGGGAGTCAACCGAATCGGCCCTTGAGGCAATAGCTTGCATGGCGGCAGCTATGGCCTTGCCGGACTGGTTCATGACGATCTTCTTGAATAGGTCTATGACCTCGGTTCTGTCGGTATAGGTTTCAGGGGCGAACACGTTGGGCAGCATTCTGGCGACAGCCTCTTCGGGGCCATTTTCCCTGACCGCAGCAATGAAATCACGCCGGTTGGCAAGAGCATCTTCGTTATCCTGCTCGGCCTTGGTATCGCAGAGTACCAGCGACGCTATTTTTTCCGGGAACATCCGCCAGAACTCAAATGCCTGGTAGCCTCCCATGGAAAGCCCGGTTACGGTTACTGTACCGATACGCAGCGAAGAGAGCAGCTCGGAAAGCTCTTCAATATAATCATGAAAGGTCCAGCTGCTTTTTGCCGGCGAGTCTTCCACGCCGAACACATTCGGTGCAATCGCGGGGATTCCTTGCTTTTCAAGCACAGAGAGCTGAGGTACCCACATTTCAGATGAAAGGGGGAAGGCGTGCAGCAGAAGCACGGCATGGCTGGCGGGAGCCGAAGAATCAAGATTGACGCTTCTGTAACTCAGCATGGATCTCTCTGTAAATCTGTCCTTACCTAAACTGAGCGTTTCAGCAAAAGCTCAATAATGGTAAAGCATGTTCGACAATCGCTCAATTTAGGCCTTAATTATCCTGGGGTTTCGATTGCCCTTTTGCCTGGTTTTTTATCTCTTTAAGGATGGTATTCGCATCGTTCAGAATCTTTCGTGCTTCATCTCTGGCATTTTCGATAATCTCTTTCGAGCGCTCTCTTGCCTCGTTGGCATAGGTATCACCGTGTTCGTCACCTTCATAGAATTCAGCAGCCTTATCGGTTGCCAGATCAAGGGCATGGCGCAGTTTCCCTGAGATAATCCGCTGCGTTTCCTGCCCTTTGTCAGGGGCGAACAGCAGTCCCATAACCGTGCCGATGGCAGCGCCGAGAGCGGCACCGTAAAAAAGTCCCTTATAGTAGTTATCCTGATTTTCCATGGTTCCTCTCATTTGTTTACGCTGGTTCCTCTACAAAGTAATAAAAAAGCTGCAAGTAACAGTGGCATCTCAGGAGTTATTCCTTCAGCATCCCCATGATTTCATCCCGATGTTCCAGTACTCTGTCGCAAAGATCTTCACGGCAAACGATCCTGAATTTTTTGGTATAACGTTCGAATGAAAGAATAAAATTCGAGAGGAAAACCGATTCGCCGAAATCATCGAACCGTATATAGCGTTCCGGGGTCGACTGGGAATCATTCAGGTGCTCGATACGTGTAGGATATATCCGCAGTTCCCTGAGGTCGGCGTAGTCGAAAACATCTTTCAGCGACGGCGGGTCGATAAGTATTTCATGGCCGTTTAGGCCAAGACCGCAGTGTCCGTTCAGTATGTTGCAGATTTCGTACTCCTTTTTCTTGCGGCGTGCGTGGTCTGTTGCATAGGCAAACATCCATGCAATCGGTTCGTTCGCCCCGTTTCGGTAAGGGGAGAAGATGAGCGAGCGTTTGTAGATCTTCCTCTGCATGATGTTGTGCAGCAGTTCTCCTGAGGGTGGCCGTGCAGCGGTGAGGCGTTGACTGAGTTCATGGAGCACCCTGTCATCGGAATTGCCGTAAAAGAGTTCCCTCAGTTCTTCCGGGAAAAGAACTTGTTCATCGACTGTGTCCTGGAGCATTCTGCGCAGCATAACCGAGAAAGTGCGGCTGGTATGGTGCCAATAGACATTGCGCATCATCATATATTTCGTAAAGAGCAGACTTTCAAGCGGTGCGATGCCTTTTTCGGTGATGGCAAAGCGCTGCAGTTCAGGGTCGGGAACAAATGATTCGATAAGCCGTTCAATGTCTATGCTGCCGTAAGGGATGTTGCAGTGGTGTGCGTCACGCATCAGGTAATCCATTTTATCGGGATCAAGTGTGCCGCTGATCAGTTTCTTGAATCTGCCGTCTGCTTTTCCCGTAATAATGCCGGCGGTTTCACGGGGATCGACCTTCCAGTCATTTTCGAGGATCTCGGCAAGAGGAGCGAAACCTTCATATTGTTCGAAAAGAAAGCTGTCAAGCAGCGACTCGTGAGCAGCGAAAACAGGCTTTCCATCATATATGGGTGCATGTTCCTCAAGAATATGAGCGTGAGGATAATGTCCGATATCATGAAGCAGTGATGATGCAAGCAGCAGTTTGCAGGTGTGGTTATCGAAAAAGAATGTTTCACTCTGCAGGCTTTCTGCAAGGGGATTGGTCAGTATCCGCTGCAGTATGAGCTTCATGAGATGATAGACGCCGATCGAATGTTCGAAGCGGGTGTGCGTTGCCCCGGGGTAAACCTGCTGAGAAAACGAGAGCTGGCGAATTCCCTTCAGCCGGAGGAATGCGGGATGTGCCAGAATTTTTTTTAATGGTTTGTTGAGCGGAATATGTCCCCAGACAGGAATCCGGATAAAACCGCCTTCAGAACGGAAAAGAAAGCTGTCGGAGATCATGAAGGGTTTCGATATCGCATTATACTGGGGACGCCGCCTGATGTTTTTCTGTTTTCAGATGCAACGTGCAAACTTTCCGAAAGTGGTGCCCATAAATGGAAAGCGTTATGGCGAGGGGCAGAGAATGATGTTGCCTGAAAAGTGTCCAGACAAGCATTTTCCAATATTGAAGCCGTTCTTTTCCGACAATGCCGAGAATCACTATAGAACGGAAAAAAGCCATCAGCTGTCCCACGCGGAAGCGAGACTTGATCTTTGGGGGCTTGTATTCGAGTAACAACGTTTTTATGCGGCTGTAGTAGTTTTTGGGCGAGTAGAGGTAGTTCATCATGTCTCGGTATCCCTTGCGTAGCGTCTCGATATCCATTTTAGGGATAATGTTTGTAGTGTTGTCCACATTGTCCCCGGTTGAGCTGCTGCTGTGCAACCTTCCTTCGTTCTTCAGTCGTTCATAGAGTTTCGTGCCGGGTAGTGCCTGAAGGAGCCCGACCATGGCGGTAACGATCCCGCTGTTCTGGATAAACTCGATCTGCTGCTGGAAAATGGACGGTGTATCGGTGTCAAATCCAACAATGAATCCTCCCTGTACCTCAAGTCCCGCCCGCTGGATTCTCTTGATGTTTTCAAGCATGTCCCTTGAAGTGTTATGCTGTTTGCCGCATGCTTCCAGGGCGTTGCTGTCAGGGGTTTCAATGCCGATAAAGACCTGGTTGAAGCCGGCTTTTACCATAAGTTCCATGAGTCCCGGGTCATCGGCGATGTTTATGGAACATTCGGTATAGAATTTTGTTGTTGCCTTTTTGGTTTTCTGCCATGCGATGAGAGCGGGGAGCAGTTCCTTTTTTAAGTAGTGTTTATGAGCAATAAAGTTGTCGTCAACGAAGAAAACGCTCTCCCTCCACCCTTTTCTGTACATGGCTTCCAGTTCCCTGACGATCTGTTCGCTGGTTTTCGTCCGGATCCTGTGTCCGAAAAGCGTCGTGACATTGCAGAAATCGCATTTGTAAGGACAGCCTCTGGAGAACTGCACCGCCATTGAAGCATACTTTTTAATGTCCAGCAATTCCCAGTCCGGGACCGGTGATAACCGGACATCGGGAAAGCTGCCGGACCGATAGTATTTTTCGGGGGTGCCTTTGGCAAGATCTTCAAGGAAAGGTCCAAGAGTGATTTCCGCTTCATTCAGTACAAAGTGGTCTACTTCCGGGAAACATTCCGGTTCGGAAGTGAAGAGGGGGCCTCCGGCTACAATTCTGAGACCTGCGTTTTTACACCGGGCTATGATCTGCGTGGCGGATCCTTTCTGCACACCCATTGCACTGATAAATGCAGCATCGGCCCACTCGAGATCTTTTTGCGACAACTTGGAGATGTTCAGATCAATAAGCTTTTTCTGCCATTGTGGCGGAAGCATGGCTGACACGGTTACAAGGCCGAGAGGTGGCAGAGAGGCCTTTTTTCTTACGAATTTCAACGCATGTTTAAAGCTCCAGAACGTGTCCGGGAACTCAGGATAAAGCAACAGGATATTCATGCCTCGGTCGATCGTTTCAAATGGTACAGCGTTATGATATCTTTTTCTTTCTCTATGACGTGAAACCAACCTTCCGGGATTATAGTTCGTTCCACACCAACTGTATGACAGGGAGTTTGCAGCCCCTGCCTTCGGGATGTATTGCAGGGTTTTTATCTCAGGTAAGTCCGGAGAATCACTCAGATGATCTCACATGTTGATCAGGATAATCTGCCCGATCACCAGCTACCAAGGAAAAGATGGATCCTTGTTCAGGCTTGCGGGATACGGCGATTTTCACCTCGAATGCATCCTTCAATTTCTCAAGATGAGTAATTAATACGATTTTTTCAAACTCTCCGGTAATACGGTGTATGGAGTCAATAATTGCATCCAATCCTTCCTCATCCTGAGTGCCGAAACCTTCGTCGATGACCAGCAGCTTGATGCCATAGCCGGTTTGCATGGAAAGGAGTTTCGAGAGAGCGATTCTCAACGAAAGATCGATACGGAACTTTTCGCCTCCGGAAAAACTGTCGTAATCCCTCACCTCCCCCTGTGAATCTGAAATGGCTATCTCAAGGGTTTCGGTGACGTTTTTGTTGATCCGCTGTTTCTGTGTCCGGAGTTCAAATGCCATCGAGTTCTGTGTAAGCTTACCCAAAATGCGGTTTGCCTGTTCTTCAAGCTGCGGCACGGCATTTTCAATCAAAAGGCTTTGAATCCCCTGGATGCCAAACGCTTCCTGCAGGATACTGAAAATGTTTTTTTTCTCTTCTTTCTTTCCAAGTTCCGCGGAAAGTTCTTCTCTTTGTTTTTTCTTTTCAGCAAGCTCATCAAGGGTTTTTTTCAGGCTCTGCTGTTCTACAAGGAATTGTTGAAGGAGCTGTTCCGCAGTTTTTTTCTCCCGGTCGGCAGCCGCAAACTGTTTTTCCAGTTCTACCTTGTTGCCAAGCAAGGCGGATAGTTCGTCGAGTTTGCTGATTTCCGTCTCGCGATGTTTTTTGAGGCTTTCAAGTTCCTTGTGACTGTTGTGGAGTTCACCGGTCAGTTTGTCGAGACGTGAGACAGCCATGATGAGTGCGGCGGATTTGTTCTCGGCCTCAGAAAGTTTTTCCAGTTCTGTTTTCAAGGCATTGTGCCGGTCAGGCCTGTAGTCGAGAGAGGTTACACGTTCACTGATAATCGAGAGCTGTTGGAACTCGTGCTCAACTATTGTACCGGAAGAAAGGGATGCCCTTGCCCGGTTCAGCTCGACGGCCTGTGATTCCTGATTCTTTTTTGCTTCAGCATAACTGTTTTCAAATTCTTCAAGCGTTTTAAGCCGTTCTTCAAGGCCGGTCATCCTGTGCTGTAATGTCTGGATTTGTTTCTGGAGTGTCCGGAACTCCTGCTGTTTTTGTTCAAAGTCCTGCCAGGATGCATCAAGTTTCTTTTTTTCAGACCGGTCGGCTTTTATTTGTTTCTCGATCTTCCTGTGTTGCTCCCGGTACTCTGCCAAAACCCGTTCTTTATGGGCATCATCAACCTTCGACCGGCAAAGGGGGCAGATCGTTCCGGTCATGCTTTTAAGCTTGGTTCCTTTTGATTGTATCTCTTCCAGGTGTGCTTCAGATGCGGCGAGCCGGCTTTCAAGCGATGAAAGGGAGCGCATGCAGCGATCTTTTTCTTCCAGGTGTGTTTCGAGCAAACGTGCGGAAGCTTCCGTTTTTTCATGCTCCAGCCGGAGTTTCCGGAGCAGCTCCCTGTCATCGTGCAGCAGCGTTATCTTTCCTCTCAGTTTCCGTTGTTCGTTTTCTGCGGTTTTCAGGACTGTTTCGAGTGTTTCGATCCTGTGCCGGGCTCCCTGCAGTTTCAGTTTTTTCGCCGATTCAAGCTTGAGTTCTTCCTGGCGCAGTTCATAAACCGTCTGGAAAAGCCTGTCGAAGCGTGCAAGCTGCTGCTTCAGTTTATGGAACTTTCGGCTGTTTTCTTCTATCTCTTCCCGGTTGTCAACGAGTTTTCTCAGGTCGAGCTCTTCGTCCTGAAGCTTTTGCAGCAAGAGATGCAGCTCTCCGATACGCGACTCTGTCCGGTTGAGCTGAATTCGTGTGTTTTTTTGTTCCAGTTCCCGCTCTTTCATGGCCGACAACCGCTCTTCCAGTTCCCGGCATGATTCGGCACAGGCAATGAGTGCCTTTTGCGCGCGCTCCGCCTCCAGGGAAACCTTTTCGAATGCCGTGCGCAGCTGTGTGGAGCGTGAAATGTCTTCACTTAAAGAACCTATTCTTCCGGAAAGATAGCTGATTTCTTCGCCGAGCATCCTTGTTTTTTCCCTGGCTTTTTCGGCGAGGGAGGCGTAACGGCCGATGCGGAGGATTTGCGCCAGAATTTCCTTGCGCTCTTTCGGTGATTTCAGGCTGAATTCGTTGGATCGTCCCTGGCTGATGAATGATGAACTTATAAACGCGTCATAATCGAGTCCGACCAGGTCGAGGATTTTTTTCTGGGTAAGCCGCAGTGTGTTTTCATTGAAACTTTTAAATGACTTGTTTCCAGGGTCGTAGAGATGCAGATCAACCTGCTCGGTTGTACCCCCGTTTTTTTTTCTTGCTGCTCTGCGTATGATCCTGTAAATCTTGCCGCTGGTTTCAAAGACGCAGGAAACCTGCATTTCCGTTGCGTTTTCGTTGATTAACCCCTCTTTTCCTGTTCGACCCCTGCCCCAGATACACCAGCCCATTGCTTCAATCAGGCTGGATTTTCCGGCGGCATTGACTCCGGTCAGGCAAGCGATTCTGAAACGATCAAAGTCAAGTTCCTGGGGCTCTTCGCCATAACTCTGGAAGTTGCTGATGGTAAGTTTTTTAGGGATCATCGCTTTGCACAGCGGTTTGGAACTCAGTAACGGTCGAGCGAGAATTTTTCACCCAGGTAAAGTTTCCGTGCTTCCGGGTTTTCGGCAATCTTTTCAGGGGTTCCCTGCATGAAAATTGTCCCGTCAAACAACAGGTAGGCGTGATGGGTGATGGAAAGGGTCTCGTGTACGTTGTGATCCGTAATCAGCACCCCGATGTTGCGTTTAACAAGACCCTCGACAATTTCCTGAATGTCCTCTACGGCAATCGGGTCGACGCCGGCAAAAGGCTCGTCGAGCAGAATGAATTTCGGCTGGAGTGCCAGCGCCCTCGCTATTTCCGTGCGTCGCCTTTCGCCCCCTGAAAGGGCGTAACCCATACTTTTGCGTATGTGGGCTATGTTCAGATCTTCGAGCATCTCCTCGGTTCGTTCCCGGCGCTCTGTTTTTGACAGAGCAGTGAATTCCAGAACGCTGAGAATGTTCTCCTCGACGGTCATTTTTCTGAACACCGAAGCTTCCTGGGGGAGGTAGCCGACACCCAGTCTTGCTCTTTTATGCATGGGCAGGGCGGTAATAGTGTGTTCATCGAGAAACACGTCGCCCGCGTTCGGCTTGACAAGCCCGACGATCATGTAGAACGTGGTTGTCTTGCCGGCACCGTTGGGACCCAGAAGCCCGACGATTTCTCCCTGCCTTACTTCGAGCGTGGAGCTTCTGACAACTTCACGCTTGTTGTAAATTTTTTTCAGATTCCTGCAGCTGAGTGTTGCACTCATACGTTTTTGGTACGGTTGTTGTTATCGACATTCGGTTTTCATGCTCGAAAAGCGTTGCCGTTTCAAACCTTGCGGTATACGCTGTGGTCTTGGAGTGTGGGCGCTTATCTCCCATCTTATTCATTTCATTCCACGAAATCAAGAAAATAGTTTACACAACCGGCATGGGAATTCACTGTCGATCTTGTAAAGGCCTGCACAGGTGCCGATCGACCCCGTGAAAGGAGGCCCGGATTTCGCATGAGGATGGCTGTGCAGCATGACGTTTTTTGTAGAGAGATAACGCGATACACGATACATGTTTTGGAAAAACAAAGATAATCCGTATTACGTATGTAGTGAGAACGGGCACCTCTGAAGGTTGTCCCGGTTCTATCGGGAAAAGGGGGAGGACAATTGAGGTGTCCGTAATTACAACCCATAATTCAATTCAAGACAAAAGGTGATATCATGAAAAGAGTGGAAAGCAAAGTTGCCGTCGTAACCGGGGGCGCATTAAACCTACCCACGAGGTAACCAGTGAAGAGTGGGAAAAAGTCATAAATGTGAACGTAAGTGGTGTGTTCTTTTGCGCTAAACATGTAATCCCATATATGAAGAATGCCGGCGGAGGGAGCATTATAAACATGTCTTCCATTTATGGGATTGTAGGTGCTTCGGATCTTCCACCCTATCATGCATCCAAAGGTGCCGTTCGGTTGATGAGCAAAAACGATGCACTGCTTTACGCAAAGGACAACATCAGGGTCAATTCCGTACATCCGGGCTTCATCTGGACACCGCTTGTCGAGCAACTCGCCGAGGATTCACCGGAAGGAGTGGCAGCCTTCAGGAAACACCTCGACAGTCGTCATCCGATCGGTCATGTCGGAGAACCCGATGACATTGCCTATGGCGTGCTCTATCTGGCATCCGAAGAGTCCAAATTCGTTACCGGCAGTGAACTCGTCATAGATGGCGGTTACACGGCCCAATAGCATCGAAATCGTTGAAGCTGGAGAAGCATTGGATTTTTTTCTCCGCCAAGAGAAGATTATTTGTGAAACTATGGGAAAAGGGACGTTGCGGAATAAGAGATGCTCTTCTATATCTCGTTAGGGGAAAGGTGAATTTTCTTGATTATTTCGATGGGGGTGGCGAAATTGTCGCAGTGACTCGGAAAAAAGTTTGTGTAGACCATTCGGGTCACATTAGGGTACCTCTATTAATTGTCATGAGCGTCATGAGTACGAGGCGGACGGAGCGCAGAAACCGGAGTGTACACAGAGTACATGAGGATTTCGAGCACCGACCAACGAAGTAATCACGACGCGGAATAAATTAATAGAAGTGCCCATAAACAAGTGAAGATATTACAATGATTGACTTGCAAATTGAAGAAAAAGTTGTACTGATAACAGGAGCGAATCATGGCATTGGTGCAGCAACGGCTAAGGCCTTCGCTACTCAAGGAGCAAAGGTTTTTCTTACATATTTCCGGGAACCTTGTGAGTATACTCCGGAAGAGTTGGAAAGTGCAACAGAATCGGGTATAGGCGGCGTTCTGCTCTATCGTGCCAATCAACAGCAGATGCCGGATCCGATAATTACAGAAATACAATCCTTGGGAGGAACGGCGGTATCGCGTGAAATAGATCTGTCGCTTGCAGAAAACATTCCGATTCTCTTTGATCACTGTGAGCATGAGCTTGGCCCGATTGATATATTGGTGAACAATCACACCTACTGTGCTCTCGATACTTTCGACCCGGCCATGGAGACTACAGAGGGATTCGGTATTCACACGATAACCGCAGATGACATCAATGTGAACTGCGTGATCAATACACGCTCTTATGCTCTGATGATGTTTGAGTATACACGGCGGTGTCTGGAGCGGAAAGCCGAGACAGGACGTATTATAAACTTGAGTACTGACGCTGCCCATGCCCATGGATCCAGTGTCAGCTATGCTGCAAGCAAACATGCAATAGAGTCTTACAGCCGTTCTGCAGCAGTTGAATTAGGCAGATACGGGATCACCGTCAATATAGTTGCGCCCGGCCCGATACAGACGGGATATCTGACTCCTGAAGAAGAAATTCATATTGCAGCCAGCACTCCGCTGCGCCGTATCGGTAAACCCGAGGATGTTGCCGATGTGATTGTTTTCCTTGCATCTGAACAGGCTCGCTGGCTGACCGGACAGCTCATATATGTCGGCGGCGGGTGGAGAATGCATCAGTAACGAAGTAAAACAGCCTGACCGATCGGCAAGAGGCCGGCGGCGAAAAAATCGCTGCATGTTACTACAGGCATCCCGATTATCATTGCGAGGGTGACGAAATTCCGGTTTTTCAATCATCAGATATTGTTTTGGCTATGGCGACGGTATTACCCTATAAAGGCATTTACCCTGACCTTCACGAATCGGCGTTTATGGCCGAAGGTGCTTGTGTTATCGGCGATGTATCCATTGGTGCGCATTCAAGCGTCTGGTTCAACACGGTTGTCCGCGGGGATGTCTGTCCGGTGAGGATAGGTGAAAAGACAAGCGTTCAGGACAACGCTACGCTTCATGTTACGCATGATACGGGGCCGCTCAATATCGGGAGCAATGTTACCATAGGTCATGGTGCGGTACTGCATGCCTGTACGGTAAAGGATCGTGTGCTTATAGGTATGGGAGCAATACTGCTCGATGACTGTGTGATCGAGCCGTACTCGATTGTTGCTGCGGGCTCTCTTGTCAGGCAGGGGTTTACCGTGCCATCAGGGATGCTGGTTGCTGGGGTGCCGGCAAAGGTCATGCGTCCGATTACCGACAGTGAACGTCAAACGATCGACGAGTCACCCGAAAATTATGTCCGTTACGTGCAAAACTACCGGGAAGAGGGGTATGAAGGGAAATACCATGGTGAAGTGCGTTGATTTTACTAAATTACGCCACAAGCATTTGAAAGGCATCTCGAAAAACCTGCGGTTCCCGACACGGGATGCGTTGGTCGGTGCTGGGAATCCTCATGTCCGGGCTTTGTCGGGATACATTTCGGTTTCTGTGCTCCGTCCGCCTTGCTCTTGAACCGCCAACGACGGTTTTTCGGAGCGCCCTGAGAACAACTTTCAAACCGGCAAGTGATGAAAAGTGATGTTGTGATAGTTGGCGGTGGTATCAGCGGACTGAGTCTCGCATTTTACTGTGCAAAAACAGGTCTCAAAACCACCTTACTGGAAAAAAATGACAGCGCAGGAGGGTCGTTCAACTCTTACCGGTATACCGGCAATAATGCGAAGTTTTGGCTTGAGCTGGGAGCGCATACCTGTTATAACTCATATCAGAACCTGCTGGACATTGTCGATGCCTGCCATATTTCCGATACTATTATTCCCCGTGAGAGAGTTCCCTTTACTCTTCTGGTTGATGAGCAGCTCAAGTCCGTCTTTTCTCAACTCAGCATTGTCGAGGCTCTAAAATCCATCCCGAACATCTTTTCCGTCAAAAAAGAGGGGTTGAGCGTTCGTGAATATTATTCCAAAATCGTTGGAATCAACAATTACAACAACACTCTCAACCATTTCTTCAATGCCGTGCCTTCGCAGCCGACCGATGATTTTCCTGCCGACATGATGTTCAAATCACGGCCTAAACGAAAAGAGGTACTGAAAAACTATACTTTTAAAGAGGGTTTGCAGTCTGTGGCAAAGGCGATTGCCAAAAGCAAGGGGATCAATGTATTTACCAGTCAGGAGGTAACGGGCGTCGAGGTGCTTGAAGGCCGCTATGCGATCACGACGAAAGCCGGGGCGGTTCATTCAGCATCCACACTTGCTCTGGCCACACCTTCTGCGGTTTCTTCCCGGCTGCTTCAGACGATTGAAGCAGATATTGCCGAGCACCTTGGCGTGCTCAAAGCGGCATCAGTCGATTCTGTCGGGATTGTTGTCAGGAAAGACGATATAACGCTCAAACCTGTTGCAGCCATCATCTCCCCGAATGATATTTTCTTTTCGGCTGTTTCCCGTGATACGGTTCCGGACGATAACTACCGAGGCTTCGCATTTCATTTCAAGCCAGGGGAGAGCGGGGAGACAAAAATGCGGAGAATTACCGACGTGCTTGGTATCACCGAGGATAAGATCATTCATAAGCATGAGGTTGTGAATATCGTCCCTTCCTTGAAGGTTGGTCACCGGCAGTGGCTTGAAAAGATGGAGGGCATGCTTGCGGGAAAAAACCTGCTGTTGACCGGCAACTACTTCGGCGGCATGGCTATTGAGGATTGTGTGTCCCGTTCGCTCAGCGAGAGCAAGCGTTTGAATAAAGGATGAGGAGAGCCGCACCATCGACATGGTTGAAAAATTCTGGAATTCGGAAAACATGCGTCTTGTTCTGCCGCTTCTGATTCTGCTATCAGGATTGCTGCTCTACCTTGTTTCCAGTTCCGTTATCAGAAAAACGGCCAACAAAATCCGGAAGTCGTTCAAGGATATCCTGGTGCCGGTCGAACTCATACAGGTTCCGTTCAGAATTCTCTTTTCCGCCATGGTGTTGTTGTTTCTGCAGCCACACCTTCCGCTTTCCGAAACAATCTCCGCATCAGTTGCCCATGCCTTGGAGATTCTTGTCATCCTTGCCTTTACGTGGTTCTTAATCCGTCTGCTGAAAGTTGTCAGCACAGTGATTATGGGCCGGTTTGAACTTGACCATGAGGATAACCTCGAAGCCCGTCAGGTTGCAACGCACCTTGAGCTTATACGCAAGGTGCTCAATGTGATCATTATCGTTCTTGCGGTTTCCGCCGGGCTGATGACATTTGACGCGGTCAGGCAGGTAGGCATCAGTCTGCTGGCTTCGGCGGGAGTTGCGGGAATCATTCTCGGGTTTGCGGCGCAGAAAAGTATAGCGACACTTATTGCCGGTATTCAAATTGCGGTAACTCAGCCGATCCGTATTGATGATGTGGTTATCGTGGAAGGTGAGTGGGGAAAGATCGAAGAGATAACCTTGACCTATGTTGTGGTCAGGATATGGGACCAGAGACGACTGATCGTGCCGATAAGCCGTTTTCTCGAACAGCCTTTCGAGAACTGGACAAGAACATCCGCCGATCTCATAGGGACAGTGCACATTTATGCTGATTACAGTGTCCCGGCTGAGGATGTTCGAAACGAGTTAAAACGGGTTGTAGAAGGGACTCCTCTCTGGGATAGGCGGCTTGTGACGTTGCAGGTGACCAATGCTACTGAAAAAACCATCGAGCTTCGTGCGCTGGTCAGTGCTGCCAGTTCCTCTGATGCCTGGGACCTGCGTTGTCTTGTGCGGGAAAAACTGCTTGACTTTCTGCAGCGGAACTATCCGGAATCTTTGCCGAAAGTCAGGGTTGAAGGCATGAAGTGACTGCTGCCGGGTTTTTCTGGTTGTGCAGGGAGGCTGATGATGGTTGGGGTTGCTAATGAACCGAGCATGATATGCACGGGTCGTAAGATCTTACAACCATTTCACAAAGCAGTTGTATCTCTTTATCGGTTTTTCCCTCTTCCAGAGCCTGACGGACAAGAGCGCTCAGGTCCAGATGTATGTTTGCGTTGTTCTGGGTTGTAGGGATGATGCAGTCACCTCGGATAACCTTACCCTTTTCATCGACTTCCATGTGGTGGTAAAGAACGCCCCGCGGCGCTTCCACTGCACCGGTTGCGGCACCGGATTTTGGGGCCCAGGTGGTGCTCAACTGCTCAAGAGAGGTGTCGAGCAGGGCATCGATCATGGAGATCGCATCGTGAACAAGGTGGTAACACTCGACCAGCTGCGCAACGTTGTTCATGAACGGGTTGTGGTTAACGGGTTCAAGCCCGAAGGCTTCGGCCGCCTCTTTTGCTTTCGGGTGCAGCAGTTTGTAGTTGTTGTTTAACCGTGCAAGCGCTCCGGCTGCAAAAGAATCCCTGCTCAGCTTCGCGAATTTGCTTGTTGTAAAGTCCTCCTGGTATTCGTTGGTCATGGCAAGGTAGTCGTTCTCTTGCTTTCTGACACCGTCGGTTGAGACAAGATCCCCGCCGATGAACGGGTAGGTACTTCCGTTGCAGAGGGAAACAAACTCGGTTTCCCTGATGAAGTTCGGTATGGACAGGGTTTTACAGAAGTCCAGAGTTGTATCGAGATCAGGCAGAACGCTCTCGAGCTGCTTTCGAAGCGTTACGAGTTCCTTTTTTCCCGGAGATTTGCTGACGCCGCCCAAAACAAGGCTTACAGGATGAGTGAACCGGCCTGTGGCAAGGGCGCTGATGGCGTTTCCTGTCTCCTTGAGCCGCAATCCTGACTGGACGATATCGGGGTTTGATTTGATGAGCGGCAGTACGTTGGGAGAATTGACGAAATCCGGGATGGCAAGAAAGAACAGGTGCAGCGCGTGGCTCTGCAAGGTTTCTCCGTGCATGGCGAGCAGGCGCAGTTTCTCAGCCGGGGGGGGAGGCACAATGTCCATAGCACGTTCCAGAGCCCTGATGCTTGCGAGCGCATGGCTGATTGAACAGATTCCACAGATCCTCGATGTAAGGAACGGCACTCGTTCGGCACTCATTCCCTTGACCATCACCTCGAAAAACCTTGGTGTTTCGACGACCGCCCAGGTTGCATTGATCAGTTTTCCTTGCCGGATGGTTATATGAATATTTCCGTGTCCTTCCACCCTCGTAAGGTGGTGAACGTCGATATCGCAGTTAATTTTTGTCATTTCGGAAAGCTTCGAAGCAGTTATAAAATCGAAGTTTTTCATCAAGGTCGCCAAGGCTCAGTTTCTTGTCGGCCACCAGCTGCATGAACGATTGAAAGTTGATGTCCTCTGCGGGGCCCCGACAGCCCAGACAGACTGTTTTTCCGGTGGTGCAGACCGCATCGCAGCCGGCTCTGGTTATCGGGCCGAGACAAATCTCACCCAGATCGAACAGGCAGGTGTTGAGACGCTGTTTACACTCGACGCAAACCGGGTATTTTGGGAAGTTGATCATGGAGCCTGTCGCAATGCTTACAATTATCCGCTCAACTTCTTCTTTGGATACCGGGCAGCCCGGTATGGAGACATCCACCTTGACAATGTTGCTTATTCTCTGAACCGGCATAGTATCGACGGAATGGTCTCCGTAAACTTCCCGAACGGTTTCGTCAAGCGGAAAGTTGTTTTTCAAGCTGTTGACCCCGCCGAAACAAGCACAGCTTCCGTAGGCGACCAGCACTTTGGCATTTTTCCGGATGGTTTTCAGGCGTTCAATCTCATCCTCTCTGCTGATGCTTCCTTCAACTAAAGCGATGTCGTAGTCGTCGTATCTGTCCGAGGATATCTCCCGGAAATTGCGGATATCGAGCAGTTCCAGGAAAGCGGGGAGAGTGGATTCATGGTTGGCAAGCTGCAGCTGGCAGCCTTCGCAGCAGGTGAAGTCAAACGAGCCTATTTTGATTTTTTTGTGAGAAAACCCGAGATGTTGCACAGCGTACTCCTTAAATCGCTTCTTTAAGATTCATGACCGACCAGTAGTCAAAAACCGGGCCATCCACGCAGGTAAATGTCGATCCGACCATACAGCGGCAGCACTTGCCCATGCCGCAGTTCATGCGCCGTTCAAGAGAAACAAACATGCGGTTCATGGGGATGCCCTGTTTATCGAGGTGATTGCAGACAAACTTGAACATCACGGGAGGTCCGCAGACGATAGCATAAGTGTTGTCATGGTCTATTGCGATCTCGCTGAAAAGTTCCGTTATCATGCCGGTTTTTCCTTTCCATTCCTTCGGTGCATGTTCGACAATGGTGTGCAGGTCGATATGGTTGATTTTCCTCCACTCTTCGAACTGGTAGGTAAAGAGCATCTGGGACGGTTCTTTCGTTCCATACAGCATATGTACCTGACGGTAGCGATCCCGGTGGTCATTGATCCAGAAAAGCGGAGCGCGGAGCGGAGCGATCCCGAGTCCCCCGGCGACAAGAATGACATTACGGTCCATCATTTCTTCCATGGGGAACGATGAACCGAACGGTCCCCGCACAGCGACATGGGCTCCTTCCCGGGCATAGAAAAGAGCGTTGGTAACATGACCTGCTTTTCTGATGCATAACTCGATCTGTTCGTTATTGCTGGTTGAACTTGAAATCGAAATGGGTACTTCACCGTAACCCGGAACCTGTAGCATGAGGAACTGGCCAGGGCGGAACCTGAATATGTTTCTTTCGTCAGGGTCGAGAATCCTGAGCTGGAAAAGTTTTTCCTGTTCTGTAAGGGAGACAATATTTGTTATACGGCATTTATATCCCTTGTCGGTCAGCATGACCTCGGACTTATGGTGGAAATCCGGAATCTCCCGGACAAAACGTTCTCGGTTTATGTCTTGTCCGGGGATTGTGAAACGCATATCATGCATGACTCTTTCTCCATTCTAAGATCATTGATTACATCTTTGGGATTGATGTTGGCAAGACAGGCCCTCCCGCATCGGTTGCATCCCACGCAAATCGGCTGGTTGGCGTTTTCGGCAAACCCGAGGTAATGGTGGTAGTAGCGGTATTTCAGTCTGTCGCCGTTTTTCGGTCTGAAATTGTGTCCTCCGGCAACTTCCGCAAAATCAACCAAGTTGCAGGAGTACAACTGCTTTTGTCGCGATGACCCTTGCAGGTCGGTATCGGGGCGGTCTTCTATGTTGTAACAGTAACAGGTCGGGCAAACCATGGCACAGGTGCCGCAGTTGAGGCATTTGTCACCCCATTTGGTCCAGATAGGGGAGTCGAATTCGATATCGAGAAAGCTCGGCAGACCGGTAACCTCAACATCGGTTTTAAAGCTTTGCTTGATCAGCTTACGGCGTTCGATAAGTTTACAGTCGTCATCATACGAGGGATCTTCCACCCGGAACTCTTTGAGGTAGTTGTAGGCTTTTGAGGAGTTGATGGAGAGATAGTACTTGTCACCAATGTCCGAGCAGAAAAGGTTAAACCCGTGGCTCACCGTGTGGTGGTTCAGGGATTTGGAAAAACAATCGGGAAGGGGAAGGTGGTCCATACCGATGATAAAGGTATTCTTGCGCCTGGCGAGGTAGTAGGGCGACGGAAAATGGCCGTTGAGCAAAACACTGTCAAGAATGTTTATAGCGCTGATGTCGTAAGGCCTGAGGCCGATCAGTATTATGGGTTTGACCTCATAGCCGATATCCTGCTCCCAGTCATCGTCAGTAAACGTGAACCGTGAAAGATTTTCTCTGAAAGGCAGCAGAAAATGTTTGGCGGAGGAGTATGTTGCGGTATAGTCAAAGGCAATGTCACTGACGGTATTAACCTCTCTGAACTGATAAATCGGCTCGCCTTGTTTATCAGTATCGACATGTCTTGGTCCGTATGAAAGGGTTTCCCCACTGACAAGGGTATCGATAAATTTCTCGAACTCTGGTTTTGCTATAACTTTGTAGATCATCGGTAAGTCTCCGGTTCCAGGGTGCTATCAGCTGGAAGCAATGTACGCTAAAAAGTTCATTTCAAAAAAGAACAATGCTATATAACAGAAAGTTGACAATGAAGGGCACCTCTATTTATTTATTCCGCGCTTCAATTGCATCGTTGAGCGGTGCTGGAAATCAGTAGGCCGTAGGCAAAGGGAGGAATCAGTTGGCAGTCTCCAGTGGGCAGTTGGCAAGGGGGAGGTGTTAAGTGTTAGGTGGGAAGATAATCGGAATCAGGTTTCGATACCGATACCGACGGCGAATTCCGATTTCCTTTCTTTCGGAGATCGGGGTCGGTATCGGGTTTCGGGATCGAAAGGGAACCAGTAGCCAGTAGGCAAGAGTACTGAATCATAGCACATAGCATTTGACCTGTGAAGCCATCCAGCACTGTCAATCCCGACCTTTCGGGATGCTTTCCAGCACATATACTTTATCGTTTTTACGTACTTTTTTACTGCATGGGATGGTTACAAGGTCCCCCTTGACAGCCGAAACGGCAAATTGGTCGTTTACCCGGAACGATTCCGCGCTGAGGGTTACAAGTCCCGTTGAAGGGCCCTGTATTGAGAGCTTTTCCTTCAGGTGTATCCCTCTGGTATGAATGAATATTTCGGCGACTCCGGCCTTGGGGTAGTATTTCTGAACCGTTCCCGCATACACTTTTTTTTCCGTAGCAACAGACCCATACTGTTTTGTCCAGGCATCGACGGGACGGCCGAAATAAAAGCCTTCCGAAAAACCTCGGTTGTAGACCTTTTTCATTTCGTCGGTCAGTTCAGCGGTCAGCGTCTGAAAATCCTTGCTGAAATGTTTTTCATGACCGTGTTCGATAGCATAATCGATAGCCCGTCTGTAGCATGACGTGGCAGTATGGACATATTCGGGACTCCGGTTCCGGCCTTCGATTTTAAAGCCTGTCACACCGGCGTCGATGAGCTTGTCAATGAGACTTATGGCACAAAGGTCTCTGGGGCTCATCACGGTATCGGTTCCCAGTTCCAGCTCATGTCCGTCTTCGGCGTCGATGATCCTGTACCGGCGCCTGCAGGGTTGCATGCATGCGCCGCGGTTGGCCGACCTGCCGAACATGTCCTGTGAAAGAAAACACCTGCCCGAAACGGCCATGCACATGGCTCCGTGAACAAAGCATTCTATGGACACGTTGAGTCTGTCCCGACGGATTCTGCCGGCAATGTCACTGACCTGTTCAAGCGTCAGTTCGCGGGCGAGAACGATCATTTTGGCTCCGAGAGAAGCGTAAAACTTTATCGCCCGGTAATTGCTGACGGACGCCTGTGTTGAAATATGGATCGGCATACCGATTTCGCGACATGCTTGTATCACCGAGATGTCCCAGCAGACAACCGCATCGAGACCGGCAGATGCGGCTGCTTGTACCGTTTCGGCAACATTCCCGGTTTCATGATCGTAAATCACGGTGTTCAGTGCAAGATAGGCCTTTGCGGTGTGCTTTCTGCAAAGGTCGGCAATATCGGGAAAATCGTTACTCGTGAAGTTTTTGCTGGCGGCGCGCATATTATACCCTTCGGCGCCGAAGTAGACTGCATCGGCTCCTGCCTGAAGTGCGGCAAGAAGTGAGGTACGGTCTCCGGCCGGGGCAATAAGTTCGGGTCTGCGGGTTGCGGTCATCGTTGGTCTTTTTTGTCTCCAGCACAGTGTAATGCAGGGCGCCTCAAGACCATGTATGGCGGTGCCCCGGCGGTATCGTATAGAAGTAGAGTATAAAGAGCACCTCTATTTATTTATTCCGCGCTTCAATTGCATCGTTGAGCGGATAGAAAGGGGTTTCTGCGCTCCGTTCGCCTTGCACTTGAACCGCTCATGACAATAAATAGAGGTGCCCTAAAAATATATCAGGATTTGCATAGACTTGAAACAGCGGGCTTATGGGAATATGCAAAATGCCTATATTAAATTCTCGAGTTGTTTTTTATGAAATAACATTTGGAGTGGGCTGTCTTATGGGCGAGCGTTTGTTTGCGAAGATTGTCGTAGGGTTATCGGTTCTGCTTATTATTTCCGAGCTTGTGCTGATTGTGCTGTTTGGGATTCGTTTTGAGCTTATTTTTCTGCCGTTTGTCGTTTTTCTTGCTTCTGTTGGAATACTGATTGGTCTCACTTTTCTGAAAGGAGTCCGGCCAGAAATCGAATCGGTATCCTCGCGTCGGGCTCGTGCAATGAAAGACGAGAAAGTGCGCAAGCTGCTTGACGGTTATGAGGTCGATGAGGAGTTTCTGCCGGGCAGGTGGAAAAAAAAGAAGCAGAGGCAGCAGAAACAGCAGGTCCGTGAAGCGGGGCATGCCGGGCCTTTCTCCCGGCCTGTAATGCCGGAAGATCAGGGGGACCCTTTTGCGGATCTTGATCCGAAGTTGCACAAGATAGCGAAAGGTTTCGGCGGTTTCGAGCAGATGATATACAAGGTAGAAGCTATGGATACAGTGGCATTCAAGCGGCTGCAGTATACCCTGGATATGCAGGGGGTCGATAAGAACCAGCTTCTTCAGCCGGTTCGGGAAGCCCTCTCCAAAGCTGCCCGGGGCTGCTCGGGGTTGAGGAAATCGCTCGATCACGAGGAGATGGAAGAGTATATGGAGCAGGTCACGACCGGGCGGAAAGCAGGTGGCAACGGTGCTGAGAAAACGTATTCGCTCGATATCGATATGAATGATATCGCCGGAAGGGTTCCACCTCCACCTGATGAATTTTCCCATAAACCCCGGGACGTTATCGACCGTTTCAAAAAGTCCCTCAACAGGAAATGACAGCGGCGTCTTATCCATGTGCCGGTAAGGGTCAGATCAGACGTTTTGCGAAGCTTCAGCAGAAGAAATTCCGGGACAAGGAAGGGCTTTTTCTGGCAGAAGGGTTGCGTACTGTCATGGAACTGTTACGCCACGTTCCTGACGACGGTTATCTCAGTGCATTGTTTGTCGAGCCTGAACAGTTGCACAACATCCCGCAAAGAGAACGCTTAAAGGGTAAAATATTCCTGATCGATCCTGAAGGGAGCAATCGCCTTGCAGGTACGTCTACCGCTCAGGGTATTGTCGGGATTTTCAGCCAGCAGAAAAGGATGGAAATCGAAACGATTGCTCCCGCGGCAGAGGGTAAAGCATTAGTTATCGCACTCGATGACGTACAGGATCCTGGAAATGTCGGGACTATCTTGAGGACTGCGGCATGGTTCGGGGTTTCGGCCTTGTTGTGCGGGCCGGGGACAGCGGACAGGTACAATCCGAAAGCGGTCAGGGCTGGCGCGGGAAGCGTGTTTTGTTTGAACCATTATGGGGTTGACAGCCTTCAGAAAGAGCTTGAAAAGATGCGGTGCATGGGGTACGGAATTGTCTGTGCATCGCCTCAAGGAAGAGATTTCCGGGATTTTGCGTGGCCCGAAAAGATGGTTCTGGTCATCGGCAACGAAGCCAACGGTGTCGGCAAGCCGATTTTGCAGATGGCCGACCATTGTGTGACCATACCCCGCGGCAAGATCGAGCCGGGTGTCGAGTCACTGAACGCAGCGGTTTCAGCTGCAATTTTGATGGCGAAACTGACACTGTAATCCGGTTTCTGTGCTCCGTCCGCTTGGTACTCAAGACACGCAACAAATTAATAGGAATGCCCGGAAGTAACCCCTGAAAACCGGAGTTCGACAGCAATGAGGATGTTTACTCATCCCGGACTTCTAACCAGCAGCACGGGATAATCAATTTCATCGATAAGCCGGTAAACGGTTTCAGGACTGACCGCTTCGTTGCAGTCGCTGAGCACAAGCAGGCCTGAACCTGTCATGCGTATGCATTGGGAAAGCATGCTGCTGTCTGTCCAGGGAACCATATGAAACTCTTTTTTCTCAGCCCGGACGCCGATAATCGTTTCGGCTTCATCTCTTAGCCTGGAGGCTCTCTGGCTGTTATTGGTAATCAGAAAAACACGCAGCATATTTTCCCTGCGTGCGATGCCGAGTGCCGATTCAAGTGCACGTTTTGCTCCGGGAGGCGTCCGGCGATGATGGAGATAATTGGTTTAAACAGAAATTTTGTTACTTGTAATGCGAATGTAACGAATGAATGCAGAGGTGCGTAACCGCAAGTCGGAAATCACATGTGCCGGGTGTGACGCGTTATGACGGCTGGGTAGCGGAATGACCGGATAACAAGACAAGGAAAGATGAATAGCGGTGAAAAACAGGGCATGGCTCAAGGTCCTTCGGAACTCTGTTCGGAACTCAGAAACAGTTTCGAGTGCGGTATAACGCGACCGTACTCGTGGAGAAAGACCCAGCTGCTGATGCTGAAACGTTTTCTGCACGAGCGTGAAGAGCAGATTTATAAGGCGCTGCGCAGTGATTTTCGCAAGCCGCGTGCCGAAACGTTTTTTACAGAAATCCATTATCTGGCGACCGAAATACAGCTTGCGTTAAGGCATTTGAAATCCTGGATGAAACCCAGAAAAGTTGCCACACCATTGCGATATCAACCGGGTAGAAGTTTTTATGTTCGTGAGCCGTACGGTGTTGTGCTTGTTATAGGGGCATGGAACTACCCCTTGCAGCTTGCAGTTGCACCGGCAATCAGTGCGATTGCAGCCGGCAACAGTGTGCTGGTCAAACCTTCCGAACAGTCGCCCGCCACCGCGGAACTTATTGCAGATGGGTTTCGAGAGTATCTCGATGCAAAGGCGGTGAAAGTGTTTCTTGGAGACGTTGAACAAAGTAACCGGTTACTTGAAGAGCCTTTTGATTACATCTTCTTTACCGGGGGAAACAATGTTGGAAAACAGGTGATGCGCACGGCCGCGGAGCATCTTACCCCGGTTACTCTCGAGCTCGGGGGGAAAAACCCCTGTGTTGTCGATCGGGAGGCCGGCATACCGGTTGCGGCAAGAAGGATTGTCTGGGCGAAGTTTCTCAATGCAGGGCAGACCTGCATTGCACCGGACTATGTACTGGTTCACCGTGATGCCGAGGAAGAGCTGCTCAGGTGTATGAAGGAAGCCGTCGATGCTTTTTACGGACATGATCCGAAGTACAGCGATGATTATCCTGCGGTCATTACAGCAAAGCGCCTTGAAAGACTTGCCGCATATTTTGACGAAGGTGTCGTTGTGTCAGGCGGTTCAGTTGATCCCGCACGCCGGTATTGTTCCCCAACGATTTTGCGAGACGTTTCACCCGGTTCCCAGGTGATGAAAGACGAGATTTTTGGCCCTGTACTGCCGGTGCTGTGCTATGCAACACCGGAAGAAGCATCAGGGATAATTCGTTCGATTCGTCATCCTCTTGCTGTCTACATCTTTTCAAAAGACCGTTCTTTTCAACAGTATATGCTTGAAAATACGCAGTCCGGCGGGGCTTGCATCAACGATCTCATGTTTCAGGCAGCTATTCCATCCCTTCCTTTTGGTGGAGTCGGAGACAGCGGGATGGGTGTTTACCATGGGAGATCCGGTTTTGAAACCTTTTCACGGCCGAGAAGTGTTCATGTGAAAAGCACATTTCCCGAAAACGTTTTGCGTTATCCCCCTTTCGGAGAAAAAAAGTTCAGGTGGATGCGCAGGCTGTTCGGCTTTTTCGGGTAATCTTCAGGGCACTTCTACTAATTTGTTGCGCGCCCTGAGAAGCCGGCAAGCCTTAAGACTGTCGAGGGAAATAGAGGTGCCCATGAGTTTATGGGGAAAACGATCCCTTGATTTTTGACGCCCTTTTCAGTAAAATCAACCTTTGAGGGTACATGCTATGTTTCAAATGATAACGTTAGAACAAAAGGAGGTTGCCTGTGAAGAGGACATTTATGAGCATGATAACCGCTTTGCTGGTGTTGCTCGTCTCAGCACCGCTTGCCAAAGCGGCGCTCCCTTACATCAGCGCTTCTGCTGGTCTTGGTCTGCTGAGTAATTCTGATGTTGAAGGACCCTGGATGACAGAAATCGACTACAAGGTCGGCTATGCTGTCAGTGGTGCGGTTGGCCTCGATGGCGGGATGTCTCGTATCGAAGGCGCTGTTGGCTACCAGGTCAATGATTGGGATAAAGTCGATGGTATCGAGGTGGCTGATGAGGTGGATACGGAGATTGCCATTCTTTCATTCATGGCTAACGGCTATCTGGACATCGAAATGCCGGCTTCTTTAGTTACCCCGTACCTCATGGCGGGCGTCGGTATTGCAAATGTGGATTTTGAAGCTGTCGATATTGTCGGTGAAAGTGATGACGATACGGTTTTTGCCTACCAGGTGGGTGCAGGTGTCGGGTTCCATGCCGTGCCGAATATCACGGTCGATGTCGGCTACCGTTATTTTGCCACCTCTGACATCGAGCCTGAGGATGGTGTTGAGATAGGTCTGTCAAGCCACAACATCATGGCCGGCATACGAATTGGTTTCTAAGGACTCCATGTGCCGGGCGGTGAGCTTTTTCCCGTTTTGTTAGATTTTGCAGGTACTATTACTATTAGATTCATAGGTATTGAAATCTGTAATTTCTGTTTTCATTCCGTTCGCAGACTTCTACTCACGCAACACCTGCAGGCGGGGAAGTCGCGGCGGCAGGCAACTTCAACCAAACGACAAGGGGGCAAGCTATGCCGATACGCAAACTGAGAGATTTTCTTGACGCCCACCACATCAGGTATTTCATTATCAGCCATTCTCCGGCCTACACCGCCCAGGAGATTGCCGCCGCCGCGCATGTCCCTGGAAAGGAACTGGCCAAAACAGTTATAGTGGCCATCGATGGAAAGCTGGCTATGGCTGTGCTGCCGGCTTCGTACAAGCTGGATTTCGACAAGCTCAAGGATGCTGCAGGCACAAAAGATGTGGTGCTGTCGGCGGAAGACGACTTCGCAGATATGTTTCCCGGCTGCGAAGTTGGAGCCATGCCGCCATTCGGAAATCTTTACGGTATGAAAACCTATGTTGCTGAAGAACTGGCCGAGGATGAGGAGATTGTGTTCAGCGCAGGCAACCACAAGGAGCTGCTTCGCCTTTCATATGCGGATTTTGAGCATCTGGTCAAACCTGTTGTGGTGAAGATCTCTGTCTGAATCCGTTCCGGTGAAGGTTTTGTATTTCCTGTGGCCCCTGCCGATGGCTCACTGCAAAAGAGCTACTCATTACACCGGACTGCTTTTTCGCATTGGTTCAGGTTTTTAATGTGAAAATGTTACCTTTGACAGCAATAAACAGCGGTCTGTAGTTTCCGGCAGCTTTTTGCGTGCCGCGTGCAATGTCTTGCTGATCGCGAGTTCCATCGTTTCATGGAGTTTTATTGCAGGTATGAAAATAGCTCTTTATGCAGGAACCTATGTGAGGGATAAAGACGGTGCGGTGAAAACCATTTATCAGCTGGTTTCCTCGTTTCTGGAAGCCGGGCACGAGGTGGTGGTATGGTCACCCGATGTTGCTGTAACAGACCGTCGTCAGGAAAGGGTCAATGCTATGCCTTCGATTCCCATTCCACTGTATCCCGATTATAAACTTGGTTTTTTCACCGCTTCAACGGAAAGGCAGCTGGATGTTTTCGGGCCGGACGTTGTCCATATTTCAACTCCCGACATCATTGGGAACAAGTTTCTGAAATATGCTCTGAAACGCAGGCTGCCGATTGTCAGCGTTTATCACACCGATTTTCCTTCCTACCTCAGCTACTATCGTCTCGGGTTTGCCGAAAATACCGTCTGGAGCTATTTACGGAAATTCTACAATGCCTGTGATGCGGTGTTTGTCCCGACACTCGAGATGAAATCCAGGCTTGAGTCCAGAGGGATTGATGACGTTCAAATCTGGGCAAGAGGCATCGACAGGGAGCTGTTCAACCCCTCCCGCCGGTCCGACTTGTTACGGAGCTCGTGGAAAGCAGGCGGGAAGACGGTCATTTCCTATGCCGGGAGGTTTGTATGGTACAAGGATATTCATGTTGTCATCGAGGTCTATGAAAAGTTCAGGCAAAGCAACTTGGCCGACGATGTGTTGTTTGTCATGATCGGCTCCGGGCCTGAAGAGGATGAATTGCGGCGACGGATGCCCGACGCTGTTTTTCCGGGGTACCTCGTTGGCACGGATCTGCCGGAGGCATACGCAAGCAGTGATCTGCTTTTGTTTCCCTCGACAACCGAGGCGTTCGGCAATGTAGTGCTGGAAGGGTTTTCATCGGGGCTCCCCGCAGTGGTTTCAAATGCAGGAGGCTGTCAGGAACTGGTTCGACGCTCCGACGGGGGATTTATTGCCGAAGCGGGCGACCACGAGCAGTTTTACAACTACTGCATGCAGTTGATCCGGGACAGCGAACTTTATGGAAAAAAGCAACGGAACGGTCTGGATTTTGCCAAGAAAATGTCCTGGCCTGTTATCAACGGAAAGCTTATCGAGCGGTACAGGGAGATTATAAAGACAAAGGCAAAAGTAAAAAGGCAAAAGGTTTAGATGGCCAAGGTAACTGTTCCCTACCCTACTCATTCCCCGATGGGATAGGGTTCCATGATGTAACCGAAGCAATCCTGGTGGATAACCGTTTCATTTCTGGTAAACATCGAAGGTATAAACGTTTTTTTGGTTACAATGTCATTGTGGTCAAGGCGGATATACTCATCGGTTACCTCCTTGTTGCTGTTGTCTACAATTCGGAGGTTGCAACCTTTCTTTCCAAGGGTACCGAGCCTTGTCCCGGCGGGTACCGGTGTAAAATTAAGCTCTTCCAGATCGTCCCTGAAACAGACATCAACACTGCTCCGGGAGTTTCCGAACCCGAGATGTGAGTTACAGGGCACGGTTATCTTCGCGATAGTGTGAAAGATCTCGTTGGGCTTGCTTGACGGGGGACTGAACAGTTCTGCGGCTTCAAGCAGCAGGCAGTTGGTCAGATAGTCATGGACATGGTTGATTCCGGCAGCTTGTCCCGAAAAACCGCATTCAAGAGTGACCGACGGGCAGAAATGTGATAATGCCATGGAGATGACCTCATGCGGTTCTGTGAAGTAAACGATTGTTTTGCTGAATCTGTGAGCAAGGTTTATGAACGATGGTTCAACCTTGTTGGTACATGCATAGTGTGGATTTTTGCCCGTATTGTTGTGTATATCGACGGCGGCGTAGAGCTTCTGTTTTGAAAGTTGTGCAAGGACTGCCCCGGCAAGGCGGTGTTCGGGAAGGTTTCCTCCGTTCCAGATGCGGTTGTAATCGGGTTCACCGTCAAGTTTTCGCAACCCTTTTTCGGTCGCAGCTATGTTGCCGATAAAGAGTATAATACTTCTCGGTGCCCGCCGGGAGGTAAGATCAAAAGTCTGTATGAGTTTCTGTATGGCCAGAAAGCTTGTTATTTCATTGCCGTGCAGCAGTACCGAAATAAAAAGAGGCGGATCGGTTTCTCCTTCAATGTATATGAGTGACGGTCCCGGAAGGATCGAACCCAGTTCCCTGGTTGGAATATCCGAGAGGTGTTCGGGGATCCCTTTATACCGATGAAGTTTCGGTACAGGTTTTTCTTTGTTTATGCTTTCCATGTGTGGACAGGTATCTGTTGATTCTGGTATTCGTGGTAGGCATGTGTCATGTCCTGGAACCGGGGGCCGTGCTTGTGGATAAACTCCTTTTGCCAAGCCGAACCGGTGCGGCCCATCGCAACACGTGATGTAAGTATATCATCCAGATAATATCGGATCTGGTCCGGAGCGATCCCCCTTTTACACAGCGCCTGGCCTGCTCCCGTGAGAAGTTCTTCCTGCAGAATTTCGCGGACGGTACATTGTTTCCCCCCGGTCCATACGATCCGGGCATCAAGGCCGTCTTTCGCCGCCCGATAAAAGTTCTTTCTGGTGTCTTCAAAAGATATCTGTTTTTCAGGCGGCTTTTCCAGCTCCAGCAAATGGAGCAGGGAGCCGTAAAAAAAAAGGATGTTTGCTATGCTGTCGGGAATCGTGGGTCCGGCGGATGGGACCCTGTGCTCGATTCTCAGGTGAGGTGTTCCTGAGTCGTTCAGGCCAATCAAGGGGCGGTTCCACCTCCAGATAGTGCCGTTATGAAGTCTCAGGTGGTTGAGCCAGCTGAAATCTTCATCGAATGTTTCGGGGAGCAGTACGGGAAAGCCGTCAAGATTCTCGAGGAACACTTCCTTTAGGGAGTTACGGACGTAACCGCTTCCGAATGTTACCCTGGGGATGATCCTGCCGGTTTTGTCCCTAAAGGAAGGCAGCTTCACCGCCTGTTCAAAAAGTGGTATTCTGGTTTCGTTCCACAGCTCCCTGCCGAAAAGGAACGGAGCATTTGCCGCAAGAGCCACCATCGGAGCGGATAAAATGAGGGCTATATTGTATTGGCGTGCGGCTGTTGCCGGAGAAACCTGGAAATGTATCTGCAAAGATGTTGCGGCAGCTTCAGCCATGACGTCCTGGTGCGTAACGTCGAGAGTGTCCCGGCATCCCTGGATACGGATTTTGAGGGGTTTGCGTTTTCTCGAACGCAATATTTCCCGGTTGAGGGCGGAGTAACGCTGCAGGGAAGAGATGTGCTGCAGTGTAAGCATTCTGTCCTCAATGGTTGGAAGTATCCCTATCATAAGTATCTTGCATCCCATAGCCTCAGCATGGGAAATACAGGAGTTCCAGATTTTCTTGAGCTCTTCATGGAGATAGACTGGAAGGTTCTCGTCAAGCAGGTGCGGGTTGGTGTTTATTTCAAAATTATACTTTGAGAGTTCCGGCACCACCAGATGGCTGTTGACTCTTTCAAGGAACTCCTCATTGCGGGATGCAGGAATGTAATCAGCGTTTACCAGCCAGCCTTCAAGTTCAAAACCGCACATTTCCCGGGTTTCCTTGAAGACGCCGGAAGAGAACCAGTCCATCAGAATTTTTGTTTCTTTTCTCAGGCTTTCACGGAACTTGCGAAAGTCTGTTTCACTGAAATAACTATGTTCGATGTCGCTTCCCATGTTCTGTTTTTCCGATACCTGAGTTGAGCGTTTCAACTTGTCCCGATCTGTGCTCTCATTTACCCTGCGAACCGCTCGCGCCGGTTTTTCAAAGTGCCCCTTTTAGGAGGGGTACAGTATTTTGTTAACTTGCTGTTAAACGGAATATGATACAATCTGGAGAAAGTCCCATGATTGACAAGCGAATAACCGGGTATTTCATCCTTGGGACCCTGCTTTGTGCAAGAGCGGTTGCTAAAAGTCAAGTTGGGATCATGGTATGCCCGGATAAACATTCAAATCGGGAGCAGGGAGCGGTTTATTCGGAGGGTTGAACGTTGATATGGTTTTTGCTTTGATTTGCAGCTGGATGCTAACGGTTATTCTGCTTGTTTTTCCGGCACGTGCTTTTTCAGGTGAACAGGGAGGAGCAGCGCTTGTTATCGGGACCAAACAGTCTCCTCCTTTTTCGGTGAAAAGTGCTGACGGGACATGGGAAGGTATCAGTGTGGACATGTGGAAGAGAATTGCTCAGGACAACGGTTTTTTATTTGAATTCAGGGAAATGGAGCTGTCCGATCTCCTTGAAAAAGTTGCAGGCGGAGAGCTTGATGCCGGTGTTGCAGCAATAACTGTAACCGCTGAGAGAGAGGGAGTCCTTGATTTTTCCCATCCCTTTTTTATGTCAGGAATTGGGATTGCCGTAAGGGAAAACGGCTCGAACTGGGAACGGATCATGCAGGGTTTTTTTTCATCCGGTTTTCTGCGGGTTGTTGTACTGCTTTCATTGGTGTTACTCATGTCGGGGTTTCTTGTATGGTTTTTTGAGCGGCGAAAGAACCCGGAACAGTTCGGAGGGCCGCCCGTAAAGGGAATAGGAGCCGGGTTCTGGTGGGCGGCTGTTACCATGACTACGGTAGGCTACGGCGACAAGGCTCCGAGAACTCCAGGCGGCAGGCTGGTTGCCCTTGTGTGGATGTTTGCAAGTCTTGTGATCATTTCGGGTTTTACGGCGGCGATTACAACCGCGCTCACAGTAGGTTCTCTCGATGTCCCTGTTAAGGGGCCGCATGACCTCCATGAGGTAAGGACAGGAACGGTAAGCGGTTCGACGAGCATGCACTACCTGGTTGAAGAATATATCTCGTTTGTTGAGTTCGGGACGATTCAGGAGGCGCTGCAGGCTCTTCAGAGCGGCCGCATCGATGCCGTTGTATACGATGAGCCGATTATGCGTTACATGACGGCAGCGGGGCATTTCCAGGGGGTAAGAGTTCTGGAGCAATCTTTCAGGCATGAATATTACGCCGTAGCCCTTCCCCCCGGCAGTCCCCTTATGGAAAAGGTTAATCATTCTCTCCTTCAGTATACTTCTTCCAGACAATGGCGTACGGTTCTTTTCAAATACCTTAATTATACCTTCTGACAAGGTGATACGGATCGTTATCGATAATGCGGGTCTGGAAATCATTCATAAAATGAGTATTTTGGTTCTGCATGTAGCCGTCAGTCCTTAAAAAATTTCGCTGTCGGATGCTGCCTCAGAAGCGTTGAGAAAAGGTCCGTTTCCCCAGCATCTCCAGGTAGTGTAAGCATCATCTTTAACCACGGCTTTCATGAAGGAAGCTGGTTGCCAGCCGCATCCGTGATCAAAGGGAGAGGTGTATGCCGTTTGCTGCCTGTAGTGGAGATGTTGTGCCAATATCTTATTTTATTTGACAAGCATGTCTGCAATTACCGCGGGAGTAGGAACAAGTCACCAAGAGGACTCTTTTGATGCCGGTAGTGAGGCAATCAGACTGGCTTTTGAAAAAACCGGTGGAAAAGCCGATGTTCTGATTGTGTTCGGAGCGATGCGATTTGATCATAAAGCTCTGTTGTCAGGTATTGCAGCCGTTGCCGGAGATGTTCCCATGGTCGGCGGAACTACGGCCGGAGAGATTTCATCGGAAGGTGTTTCGGAAGGATCGGTGGTTGTTATGGCCATCAGCTCGCCTGATGTGAAATTCCACGCAGGCATCGGGCGGCATATGAGCAGGGACGAAGAGGCCTGCGCGAGGGAGATGATCGCGGATGTTCTTTCACGCACGATTATTGAAAGTACATCTTCACTGCTGGTGTTTCCAAATGGCATGGGCGGAGACGGTTTGAAGGTTCTTGGAGGGTTTCGAAGTGTGCTTGAAAGAGATTTGGAAATTTCCGGAGGGTATCTCGGCGACGACATGCGCTTCAAACAAGCGTTTCAGTACTATAACGGCAGAGTTTACAGGGATGCAATTGTCGGTCTTCTTGTTTCTTTTGACGGGAGTTACCGTACCGGTATAGGAGTGAGAAGCGGGTTTGAATCAATAGGCAACAGTTTCTACTGTACGTCATCGGAGGGGAACGTTGTCAAGGAGTTTGACAATGTGAGTGCCCTTGAGCTGTACAAGGAATTTCTTGGCAAGGAACGTTCCGCACGCCTTCCGGGTATCTGTATGGAATACCCATTCGGGCTTATCGATCAGGATGCGGGTAGCTCGGGTGTGCGGCATTTTCAATTACGGTGCGGCTTAAATGTAAACCGGAAAAAAGGTACCATTACCCTTGCCGCTTCTATACCCGAAGGCAGCGCCGTGACGCTTACATCAGGTTCCCGGGGAGATATTATCAACGGTGCGCGTGAAGCGGCTGAACAGGTGATATGGAGCCTTGGGGGAGCAAAACCTGAATTGATCGTTATGTTCAGCTGTGTGGGGCGAAAGCTGGTACTTGGGAGAAGGATCCCCGAAGAGGTTGAAGTAGTCAGAAAGTGCTTGGGATATGAGGTCCCGATCATTGGTTTTTATACTTATGGAGAGATCGGCCCTATTGACAGGTCGGTCGAGAAGCTTGCCGAAGCCAAATTTCATAATGAAACCGTTGTCCTGTGGATATTAGGATCGGCATAATCTTTTCTGAGTGTCATGGAGGGTAAGAAAACCTCATATAAAGGACTTGGGCGGCAACTGCACGAGTTGCGGCGGCAGGTGCTCGAAAGCAAGAAGATCGAGCAGGAACTGCTTGAAAAACAGAAAGCCCTTCGGAAGCAGAATATCAACCTGATCAAAAAGTCCGTAGAGCTGTCCGATTTGAGGCGGCAGCTCGAGGACAAGAACTACGAACTTGAACTGTGGTCGGACAAACTCGACGATACCCTTATATCGCTTCGCAAAAGTGAAAATACCCTGAGTTCCATACTCTTGAACAGTCCTGATACTATCGTTGCCGTTGATGCCGCTCACAGGGTGATTTACATGAACCGGGCCATGCCGGGGCACCGGACAGGAGTGGCGGTTGGGGAACATTTCTGTACGCATATCGCAGAAGACCAGTATGAGGTCTACCACAAAACAATTGACAGAGTACTCAAGACAGGAAAACCTGCCAAGCTGGAGAGCAGGATCGTCCTGGAAGATGGCAGCATCGTCGATTTCGAGTCGCGGTTTGGTCCCTGTCTTCAGGATGGGATGGTGGTTTCTGTTGTGATGATATCTACGGATATTTCCGAAAGAAAGAGGATAGAAAGAGAGCTTAAACGTTCTCTTGATGATCTTGAGCGGTTCAACCGGTTCATGGTCGGCAGGGAGCAGCGAAATCTGGAACTTAAAAAGGAGATTAACCTGTTGTGCGCCGAACAGGGCAAACCTCCCCTCTACTCTGTGAACAGGAAAAGTCAGGGTTTCGGTTTTGCACCGTTTATCGATGTTGAGAGCGACCGGGAAGGGTGTGATACCGGTAATCCGGATAAGCTCCAGACGGAGGCGGCAAGCGATAGTGCAGATCAGGAGCTCCTGAAGCGCCAGCAGCGGGATGCGCTCATTAACCTGGTTGAAGATGCAAACCGGGTAAGGAACGAGCTCATGGCGGCAAACCGGAAACTTGAGGAATCGATCGCACGCGCCAATACTATGGCGGCTGAAGCCGAAGCGGCAAATCAGGCCAAAAGCGAGTTTCTTGCAAATATGAGCCACGAAATCCGGACACCCATGAACGGGGTTATCGGTATGTCGGAACTGCTGCTCGAGTCCGACCTGAGTGCGGAACAGCGAAAGTTTGCCGAAACGATCAGTGCCAGTGGGAAAAATTTGCTGTACCTGGTAAATGACATTCTTGATTTCTCAAAAATAGAGGCAGACCGGCTTGAAATTGAACAGATAGATTTCGATTTGCTGGATCTGTTCGAAGAGATCATGGAAATGTTTGCTTACAAAGCCCGGAAAAAAGGAGTCAAATATACATTTCTGCCTGATTTCGATATCCCGTTCCGTTTAAAAGGAGACCCAAGCCGCATCAAGCAGATCCTGGTAAATCTCATAAGCAACGCTATCAAGTTTACGCATGAAGGTGAGATTCTCTTGAATGTCGAGCTTGAAGAGGATTTAGGAAATCATGCGCGGATTCGTTTTACGGTATCCGATACCGGTATCGGTATCGATGAAAGTCGTATGGAAGCTGTTTTTGAACCTTTTGTACAGGCGGACGGTTCAACTATAAGAAAGTACGGAGGAACGGGGCTTGGGCTTTCTATTTCAAGCAAGCTTGCCAAAAAAATGGGAGGGGAGATACAACTGAGAAGTACTCCCGGCAAAGGATCGACGTTCTGGTTTACGCTTGACCTTGTGAAGCAAGATCCCATGGATGGGGAGGCAGATGAAAAATACTCGCAGCTTGTCGGTAGCAGGGTTTTTCTCATCGATCCCAATCAGACTTCCCGGAAGTTAATGAAGATATTCTTTTCTCTTTGGAACTGCTCTTTTGACGAAGCCGTTGACGGCAAATCGGGTTTCAGGAAATTACAGGAAGCCGCCGAAAAAGGTATTCCTTGGGACATCGTGCTGATAGCCCTATCGGACTGTGACGGGGAGTTGAAAGAGACTACAAAGGCAATCAAAGCTCATCATCTACTCAGGGACAGCTCTCTGGTTGCCGTGACGCCTCCAGAGCCCGGGACCGATCTCCAACGGGTTCCCTGGGAATATGTAGAGGCCCGTTTGGAGAAGCCGGTACGCGGCAAGAAGCTGTATGCATGTATTGCTGAAATAATGAAGCGCAGGAGTTCCCCGTCAGAGCTCTCGGAAATAAGTGCCAATGTTATGCACGGCATTCCGATAGATGAAAGACGGAGGTTCAGAATACTCCTGGTTGAAGACAGCCAGGTGAATCAGTTGGTTTTGCTCTCGATGCTTCAGAAAGAAGGATATAATACCGATGTTGTGCAGAACGGTTCTGAGGCACTACAGACGATGGGAGAAGTTTGGTACGATCTTGTACTGATGGATTGCCAGATGCCGGAAATGGATGGTTATGAAGCGACGAAGCTCATAAGGCACGGCAAGAACGTAAAAAACCCCAAGGTTCCAATTATCGCAATTACCGCAAACGCCATGAAGGGAGATCGTGAAAAATGCCTTCAGGCGGGAATGGATGATTATATGGCAAAACCGATCAGAAAATCTGAAGTTACAGCTGTGCTCGAAAGGTTTCTCGGTGACAGATCACCGTCGGCAACCTCTGCTGTTCCAGATGAAAACCCCAAACCCGTTGACAGCATGAATAACAACAGTGCTATATTTCAGGAAAAGGAGATGCTTGGAAGACTACAGGAGGACAAGGACGTTGCCAGGTTGATTATTAAAAACTTTCTGGAAGACGTCCCTCAGCAAATTTCCAAGCTGAAAGCAGCCATCAGGGAGAATTCCACCGAAGATGTTCATATGACAGCGCATTCCATAAAAGGTGCAGCGCTTTTGGTTGGTGGGCGGATGTTATCAAAAGTCGCCCAGGAAATCGAAGTGGCCGTTAAATCAGGGGACCTTCAGCAGGTCGGGCGATTGCTGCCGGATATGGATGAGCAGTTTTCGGCATTGAGAGGCAGGATGGAGGGTTCAGGATGGATTAAAAAAGGGGAAACCGGAGAAGGCGGAGGATAGGCATGAAGTTGGGTTTTATCGGTCTTGGAAAAATGGGGGCGAACATGGTTGAAAATCTGCTCGACCATGGTCATACGGTGGTTGTCTATGACCTCTCGGAAAAGGCTGTGGAGGAGTTTGCCGGGAAAGGGGCTCTTCCTGCCGTTTCTCTTGAGGACATGGCGGGCCAGCTTGCGTACCCCAGAGTTTTCTGGCTCATGGTGCCTTCGGGCGCCCCTGTCGATGCGACGCTGGATACTCTTTTTCCTGTGCTTGAAGCGGGTGATATCATTATAGACGGAGGCAATTCCAACTATCATGATACGGTCAGGAGGAGCAGGAATCTTTCCGGAATGGGGGTCCATTTTATGGACGTAGGAACAAGCGGCGGCATGGAAGGGGCAAGAACCGGTGCATGCATGATGGTGGGTGGAGAACCCGGCGTTTTTGAACGACTCACCCCTGTTTTCAGAGATCTTTGTGTCCCGGGCGGTTACGGTTACATGGGAGAATCGGGCGCAGGGCATTTTGCGAAAATGGTGCATAACGGAGTTGAATACGGCATGATGCAAGCGATGGGAGAGGGGTTTGATATACTCAAGAACAGTGAATACCCGTTCGATCATCATGAGGTTGCAAGAGTATGGGCAAACGGTTCCGTTATAAGGGGATGGCTTATGGACCTCGTTGTCCGGGCATTTGAACGGGACGGAAAACTCGACTATCTTTCAGGAGAGATTGCAGACTCCGGGGAGGGTAAATGGACGGTCGAGACAGCCCTTGATCATGGTGTATCGGTACCCGTTATTGCCAATGCCTTGTTCAGGAGATACCGTTCGCGATCGAAGGATAATTTTTCGGACAAGGTTGTTGCGGCCCTTCGCCATGAATTCGGCGGCCACGGGTTTACTCCAAGATCGAAGTAGTGCCGGAAATTGTGAGCCGACAGATGGATGATTTTACCTTTGTGTTGTTTGGGGCGAAAAGCGACCTTGCTTCGAGAAAGCTCATTCCGTCACTCTATAAGCTCGCCCTCTGGGGGCAGATGCCGGAAAGATACAGAATCATTGGGGTCGCCCGTTCAGAGCTTGACCATGACGGATTCAGTACGCTGGCCAGAAACAGCATTGAAGAGCATGCATCAGGTTCCATTACCGATGTATCGCACCTGGAGACGTTTTGCACAAACCTTTACTATGTCCCGGCCGATTTTACCAAACCCGGAGGGTATGCTGCCTTGAGGGATGAGATAGAAAAGGGTGCGGCAAATGATTCTTCTTGCGGCAATTTGCTTTTTTATCTCTCCACGCCTCCCGGCCTGGCACCGCATATTATTGATAACCTCGAGAAGGCGGGGCTTGGCGGCAAGGGCGGAACCTGTAACGGATGGCGGAAAATCGTCGTTGAAAAACCTTACGGGTTCGACCTCGAGACCGCACGTGAACTGAACGCCATTGTAGGAAGCGTCTTTCATGAGGAACAGATATATCGTATAGACCATTATCTTGGCAAGGAACCTGTTCAGAACATTCTTGTGTTCCGTTTTTCCAACGGTATGTTCGAACCTTTATGGAACAGGCAATATATCGAAGATGTCAGCATAACGATAGCCGAGGACTTCGGTATCAGAACCAGGGGGGCATATTATGAGAAGTCCGGCCTGCTTCGCGACATTGTGCAGAATCACGGTCTGCAGCTTCTTGCGTCGATCGTTATGGAGCCTCCGGTCGATCTCAGCGCCGAGGCGGTACGTGACGAGAAGGAGAAGGTTTTCCGGTCTCTGCGGCCATTCACAAAGGACAATGTCAGGCACAATGTTGTGCTTGGGCAGTATGAGGGGTACAGGGAAGAAAAAGATGTGGCTTCCGATTCCATGGTTGAGACATATGGCGCCATCCGCTTTTATGTCGATAACTGGCGTTGGAAAGGAGTGCCTTTCCATATGAAGGCAGGCAAGAATCTTGCAAAACGGGTTACTGAAATTGTTATCACTTTCAAATGTCCGCCGCAGAACTTTTTCGGGTCTCCCGAAAGCTGTAACTACACGGCAAACCAGATCATCATACAAATTCAGCCGGAAGAAACTATTGCCATTCGTTTCGGTACCAAACGACCGGGTAAAGAGCTGGTAACCGATCCGGTTTTCATGAAGTTTGATTACAAGGGCTCCTTCGAGCACGAAAAGATGACGCCCTATCAGCGTCTTCTGCTGGATGCGATGGCTGGGGATCAGATGCTCTTTATCCGTCAAGATACCGTAGAGAGCAGCTGGGCCGTTATCGACGGTATCAGGGAGTCGCTGCAGGGTACTGTGCCCGAGACATACCCGGTACATTCCTGGGGGCCGGATATACAGGCAGTGACGAGAAACCAGTGACGAGTGGCAAGGGGGAGAAAGAAAAGATCGATTCCGATTCCGACGGCGAATTCCGATTTTCTTTCTTTCGGAAATCGGGGTCGGTATCGGGTTTCGGGGTCGAAAGGGAACCAGTAGGCAGTCTTCGGTTTGCAGTTGGCATCCTACTCCTTGCTGTAAAACCAGGACAGCCTGCCTTTTTCCGGTCTGATCATGCCTGCAGGAAGGTCGGGTCTCCGGTTTGATGTGATATCAAGAACCATTTCCTCTTTTTCCTGTCCGGTTACAAAAAACATCACTGACTCAGCATTGTTGATGACCGGCAATGTAAGGCTCAGGCGATATCCCGGGGGCGAACCCTGCGGAGCGTGTACCGGGATTACCCAGCGGTTTGACTCTTCGAGTGTGTTCCTGTCACCGGGAAACAGCGAGGCTGTATGGCCGTCGGGACCCATTCCGAGCAAGATGAGGTCAAAAACCGGAAAAGATTTCCGCAGGCTCTGTCTGTGCCCATTGAAAAAGTGTTTCAGCTCCCTTTCGTAGCACAGGGCGGCTTCATCATAGTTTTCCGTGACATGCGGCATGGGAAAAATATTACGTTCCGGGATGTTGATCCCTGTCATGAGCGATTGGCGAGCCATGCCGAAATTGCTGTCGGGATGGTCTTCCGGTACACACCGCTCATCTCCCCAGAAGAGCATAACCGACTTCCAGGGGAGCATAACTACGGGGATATCGTGACGGATAACGGCGGTTTCTTCCGGGAAGCCCAAACCCTGTTCTTGCAGGGCGGAAACAGGCACACCTTCGGCGAGCATCCGGTAGAGCCGCTTGGGGGAGCTTCCTCCTGACAGCACCAATGAGCAGAATCCGTGATCTTCTACCGCTCTGAAGACAGAATCGGCAATACAGGCAGCAGCCTGAAAAAGGATCTCTTTCCGGGTGCCTGTTAGATGCTTACTGCAGGTTTTTTGCGGCTTGTGCGACATGCTCCGCGGTGAAACCATATTCACTCATGACGGTGTTTCCCGGCGCCGATGCGCCAAAACGGTCGATGCCCAGGATAACGCCTTCGTCTGTTGCATATTTGTCCCATCCGAAAGGGGAGGCAGCTTCAATAACAATCCTTCTGCGAATAGACAAGGGCAGAACTTCGTTCCGGTAAGCTTCCGGCTGTTGTTCAAACAGTTCTCTGGAAGGCATGGAGACAACACGGGTCGGCAGGCCGTCTTTTTGAAGGGCTCGTTGAGCTTCAAGTGCAAGATGTACTTCAGAACCGGTTGCGATAAGGATGACAGGCCTGTTGCCTCCGGTCGAAGGGGTGCTCCATTCGGAAAGGATATACCCGCCTTTCAGCACTCCTTCGGCGGTAGGATACTTGTCCGGGTCGAGTACCGCAAGAGATTGTCGGGAAAAAACAAGCGCTGTCGGTTTTTGCAGTGTCAGGGCTGCGCGCCATGCTGCTTTTGTTTCCTGGGCGTCGGCAGGACGGATTACCGTAAGACCCGGTATGGAACGCAGCATGACGAGCTGTTCAATTGGCTGATGCGTAGGTCCGTCTTCACCAACTGCTATGCTGTCATGAGTGAAAATGAAAATGGACGGTGTCTGCATGAGAGCCGCAAGACGCAGCGCCGGTTTCATGTAATCCGCGAAAACCAGAAAGGTTGCCCCGTAAGGGATGAGCATGCCCGAAAGAGCCATTCCGTTGATAATTGCTCCCATGGCATGTTCGCGGACGCCGAAACGGAAGTTTGCACCGCCGTAATTCTCGGAGGTAAAATCGGTAGCATGTTTTATTTCCGTACCGGTTGACGGTGCCAGGTCGGCTGAGCCGCCGACAAGAAAAGGCAGTTTTCCTACAACTGCATGCAGCACTTTGGAAGAAGCCTTGCGGGTTGCCAGTTTTTCTTCCGGGCTGAATTCAGGGAGCAGTTTTTCCCAGCCGTCAGACAGCCTGTTCCGGAGCATGCTGTCCAGCTCCCGGGCAAGGTCAGGATATTTTTCACGGTATGTTTTGTAAAGCTCATCCCAGGACGTTTCTGAGGCATTGCCTTTCTCGCGGACATTACTCAGGTGGGCAATAACCGATTCAGGTACATGAAAGGTACTTTCGTCGGGAAACCCGAAATTTTTCCTGACCATAGAAGCTTCCTCGGCACCGAGAGGAGCTCCGTGTGAAGAGGCACTGTCCTGTTTGTTAGGACTTCCAAACCCGATGTTTGTACGGGCAATAATCATCGATGGTTTTCTGGAAACCTTTTGTGCGCTGATCAAGGCGGATTCTACGGCTTCAGGATCGTTACCGTCAATATTTTCTACATGCCATCCGTATGCTTCGAACCTCTGGTGCACACTTTCCGTAAAAGCAAGGTCGGTCGGGCCTTCAATAGATATTCTGTTATGATCATACAGGCAGATAAGCTTGCCCAGCTTGAGATGTCCTGCAATGGACGCCGCTTCGGATGTAATTCCCTCCATAAGGTCTCCGTCGCCGCATATGACATAGGTGTGGTAGTCAATCAACTCGATGTTCTGCCGGTTAAGGCGCTCGGCGCAGTAACGCTCGGCGATTGCCATGCCGACCGCATTGGACAATCCTTGCCCGAGAGGGCCTGTCGTTGTCTCAACACCGGGAGTATGGCCGTATTCCGGGTGTCCGGGTGTGCGACTTCCCCATTGGCGGAACTGCTTGAGGTCGTCCATCGAGAGGTCGTAGCCTGTAAGGTGCAGCAGAGTGTACAGGAGTGCCGAGCCGTGTCCTGCAGACAGCACGAATCGGTCCCGGTTGAGCCATTGGGGGTTGTCAGGGTTGTGTTTCATGATTTTCGTCCAGAGCACATAAGCCATTGGGGCAGCTCCCATAGGCATGCCGGGATGTCCTGACTGTGCTTTTTCCACCATGTCCACGGCTAAAAGACGAATGGTATTGATAGCCAGATGGTCAATTGGATATGTATGCATGAAATTACTCCTTTTCAGGGATTGTTTTCGTCAGGAAAACATTGGCGGTTGTTGATACCTGCCGTACTTATCCTTTGAGTTGACGTAGTTGGTTCACAAAATCAGGCAGGATGCATAATGCGCAATCCTGACTCACACAAGAGTGCCTCGAAAAAAGACCTTTTTGTCCAATCTCTGCGCGGTGTTCGCCTCCATCCCGACAAGCTCGGAATATGCGTCTCTTCGGCTTTTGAACACTGCTTGGCCTTGGAACGGAACTCCCCATTTTTCGAAGCACCTCCCAATGTAGCATATACAGAGATTTTATCCTGAACAAGGAGGCATTAATAAGTTTTTTTCTTTTGTTTAGCAGAGAGCAGGCGGGGGCGGTGAAATAGTGTTGTTCCTTTTACAAGTTTGTGATACAGTATATGAAAAATCGTGTGTATTTTACTGTACTGTTGCTACTTGATTTCTATCAACCAGTAACAAACACAATGGAGGTTTTCATGGAACCTGAAGCAAAACCGTTTGATTTCGGGCGTAAGGTGGACCCGAGGATGTTTGAAAGATTGATAAATGAGGGTTATGAGGTAGATCTGTCGAGGTACCTCAAGGAGGGTTGGGAGATATTCAAATCCCGTGCCGGTGAATTTATCGTTTTTACCTTGGTTGCAGCAGCGGCGATGACAGTGTTTTCGGGGCTTCATCTGCCTGGATCTCTTGTCGGAAGTGTAGTGATGGCACCGCTCTATGCCGGATTCATTATTGTTGTTTTTATGCTTTTCAAAAGCCAACAGGTGCAGTTCGGAGATTTTTTTAAAGGTTTCAACTATTTCCTGCCTCTTGTGCTGGCGAATATCGTTATGAGCATCCTGGTTACCATCGGCATGTTTCTTTTGATCTTGCCGGGTGTTTATCTTGCGGTAAGCTACATGTTTGTTTCCATGCTGATCGTCGATTACCGTATGGAGTTCTGGCAGGCTATGGAAACAAGCAGGCAAATAGTAACGAAAAACTGGTTTTCGCTGTTTGTTTTCTTTCTGGTGCTTGCCGTAATCAATCTGCTCGGAGCATTGGCATTGGGTATCGGGTTGCTGGTGACTGTACCCCTGAGCATTTGTTCTGTCTGTGTAGCCTATCGGGATATTGTCGGTTTGAGTGAAAAGGGGGAGATGACGACGCAATAGTCTGCCTTGGGTTTGAACACCGGATAACAAACAAAGCCGTCTGTTCTGAGTCAGACGGCTTTGTTTGTTTCCTTTTTTGGCGTGAAAATCACCGGTCCGGCATCTGCATACCTTCGGACTTTTTCTGTATTTTATTGGGTCGGTCATGTATCTGTGAAAAGAATTTAGGGTGCCTCTATTTAGGGCACCTCTATAAATTGTCGTGAGCGGTTTCAAATGCCTTTCTATCCGCTCAACGAAACAATTGAAGCGTGGAATAAATAGAGAGGCCCTGTAATTGGAGATAATCATGCATAGAATACCCTTTGTTTCTTTTGTGCTTCCTGTCGTGTTGCTGGTTTTTGGGCCGCCTCTTTATGCAGCGGATTCTTCGGTATCCGTTTCGGCTATGGGTACGGCTTCGGTCAGGCCTGATATGGCGGAGTTTCAGATCAGACTGATCGATACTGCCAGGACGGCCAAGGAGTCGACAGCTCTTACAGCAAAAAAATACCAGGCGGTTCAACAGGCATTGAGAAGCGCTGATGTCAGTGCGGAAGATGCCGTGACGCAATCGTTTACGGTTCGTCAGGAATGGGAGTGGGATAACTCGAAACGCAGGCGGGTCTTCAAAGGCTATACCACCGTCCATGTGCTGCAGGTCACGGTGCGGAAACTTGCCGACGCCGGCCGGGTGATCGATGCGTCGGTACAGGCGGGGGCTGACGAGATCCCGGTGATCGGGTTTGTCAGTTCGAAACACGAAGAGAAGCGACGTGAAGCACTCGCCAAAGCAGTGAGCAGTGCAAGAAAAGATGCACAGGTTATGGCCGCGGAAGCCGGCATGTCTCTGGGGGCGCTGCTTGAGATGAAGACCGGTACGGCTCCTGTCTACCCGTTGCGTGATATGGTGAGGGATATGGCAGAAAAGGCAGTAGCGGCATCGATCCCCACTGAGATTTCTCCAGGGGATCAGGATATCAGGGTTTCGGTATATTGCAGGTGGTCACTTGTTCGAAAAAGCCGTTGAGAACAGCGATCGGTTGGGAAAGCATATTTAGAAGTGCATAAAAGTTCCTCTTTTCTGTAATAATTTTGTTGTGATGGAAGAAAAAATCATATCTTACTGAGATTTTCTGCGTATCGTTGGCAATATCATACCTGAATATCGCGGCGCGTTGCGTCATTACAAGCAGATGCCACTGGGTGGTGCAGCGTTTTTGATTGCCCGCCTTGCCCCTTCTGGGCGTCTATATCCGCTGAAACGAAGAAAAAAGGAGATATCGTAATGGCAATAAGACAGATCTGTCTTGTAATGGTTTTTGTTTTTTTGCCTTTTACTGCTCAGGGTGTTCCTTTGCAGAAGGAGCTTCTGAAAGATATCGAGACTCTCTACCGTATTCCCGAACTCAGAAACAATGTTGATTATACTGCCCTCCGGAAAGCCGTGAGCGGCTATTATGCCCTGAAAAAGAGAGGGATTTTAAAAAACGAGAGGGTGCTTACCATAATCGATTACAACCAGCCTTCGGTCAAGAAGCGCCTTTTTGTCATCGATGTGGAGCGGAACCGGTTACTTGCCTCTTCACTTGTCGCTCACGGTAAAAACAGCGGGCAGGACCAGGCTATAAGGTTTTCCAATGTGCCGGGTTCATTCAAGAGCAGCCTCGGTTTTTTTGTCACCGACAGGACTTACCAGGGTAAGCACGGTTACTCGTTGAGGCTTCGAGGACTTGAGCGTGGTATCAATGACAATGCTCTCATGCGTAATATCGTTGTTCACGGGGCTGGCTACGTTTCTACCGATTTTATCCGACAGCATGGACGTTTGGGAAGGAGCCTTGGATGTCCTGCTTTGCCGTTGTCACAGTACAGAGAGGTTATCGATCTTATCAAAGGCGGCTCGTGCCTGTTTATTTATCGCAGCGACCGGAGTTATGCAGATCGTTCAAACCTGCTGAATCCTGAAATTGTCCTTCATAATCCTGCATAAGGGCATCTCTTTGTATTGTCAGAGATACCCTGAAGGAACTCTGAATGCATGATTTGTTGTTCTCAAGGATTATTCACAGGCTTGTGCGCCTTGGATTTGTGAGTGGTGATGCCTTGGCGGCGGTTAAAGGTTCATGGGTGCCACGGTGCACAGGCCGGGTGAAAAGGCCAATGTAGGTACATTTCTTATGGTTGCATTTCTGGTATTGCTTCTGGCTTTCAGCCCTGGCGGCTCAAAGGCTTCCCCCATTCAAAAAAATACCGTTTCCACATCCTCTCTGAAAGAAGTACGGCGAAGTTCAGCAGAAAGTAACGAGGTACGGGAGAACATTCGCTGTCATGTCGAGCAGCTTGAAGAGGATGTTGCCCTTCAGGTCGGACGGGAGCGGGTGGCGTTTAACGCACTGCTTGCTGATTTCTACAGGTCGAACGACTTCAACCCGGTCTGGGTAAAGCGCTCTCAGATTACCGAACTGCTTGAAACCATCAAATCGGTCGAGGCAGACGGGCTTCTGTCGAGGGATTATCATATTTCCGGAATCCGGGATTTTTATAACAATCCTCCAGGTTCGCCGTTTTTAAAGGCCCGGTATGAGCTGCTGCTCACAGACGCGATGTTCAAGCTGTCTTATCACCTGCTTCACGGGAAAGTGGATCCTGAAAAAATCGATCCTAACTGGAACCTTTCGAAAGGTTCTGATGGAAACGGTCTGATAGAGAGGCTTCGAAACGCGGTTGCCGGTGATTCCCTGGCGGCAGTTGTCGCGAAGCTCCCTCCGAATCATCCCAAGTACATCAACCTGAAAGCGGGGCTTGCAAAATACCGGCAGATTGCCGCCAAAGGAGGGTGGGGCAGTATACCCGGCGGATCTTCAATCAAGGAAATCGGGCAATATGACGACAGAATCCCCGCTTTGCGGCGTCGCCTTGAAATAACCGGCGAGATCGCTATGTTTTCGCAGGTCGATACGTCATTTGCTTCCTCAGCAATGGTGTATAGCGCTGAACTGAAAGAAGCCGTCAAACGTTTCCAGAAGCGTCACGGTCTTGAAGTGGATGGAGCAGTGGGACCGAAAACGCTGAAGGCGCTCAATGTTCCTGTAGCGCAACGTGTAGACCAGATCCGTATCAACCTTGATCGCTACCGCTGGTTTGTTCAAAAACTCGAGCCTACTTTTGTGTTGGTGAACATAGCGGGTTTCACTGTCCAGTATGTAGAAAACGGTCGTTACAAATGGGGGTCGAGGGTCATTGTTGGTGAACCGTACTGGAAAACCCCCGTTTTCAAGGCCCAGATGCAGTATATCATTTTCAATCCGGCATGGAATGTGCCCCCCGGGATTCTGAAAAAGGAGGCGCTGCCGGCTATCAAGAGGAATCCCGAGTATCTTTCACAGCACGACCTTCAGGTTATTGACCGCAGCGGGCGTGTGGTGAACCCTGACTCGGTGAACTGGACGGCCTACAGCGCCGGATTACTGCCGTACCGCCTGCGTCAGCCGCCCGGAGACAGGAATGCGCTTGGCCGTGTGAAGTTTATGTTCCCTAACAAACATCTGGTATATCTGCACGATACGCCGGGCAAACATCTTTTCGACAAAAGTACCCGCGCATTCAGCCACGGGTGTATCCGTCTCCAGAATCCTTTTGAACTTGCGCAGCTCCTGCTGGGGTGGGGCACGGAAGATATACAGGAGGCTGTTGATGCGGAAAAGACCCGAACGGTTCATCTGCCAAGGAAAGTACCGGTTTTCCTGGTTTACCTTACAGCGGTTGCTGAAGATGACGAGGTGCTGTTCCGAAACGATGTCTACAGCCGTGACGCCGCGGTGCTGAAAGCCTTAAAAGCGCCATATCCCTACAAATCGGTGGAAAGCTGTGTCTTCTGAGATGTGGGGGCATGTTGCGAGATTCGGGATGTAACCGATCGGGCACCTCTAATTGTCATGAGCGGTTCAAGTGCAAGGCGAACGGAGTGCAGCAACCCTCTCCTATCCGCCGAACGATGCAATTGAAATGCGGAATAAATAGAGGTACCCTTGAGATGCCCTTAATAGATGTGTTCTATTGTTTTCTTGCCTCCGGGCGATTACCTTATAGTGTTAAGCAAGGCGTATCAGGAAACGGAAGACGGTGAAGATCCGTCGCGGACGCGCCACTGTGACTGACAGAGAACCAGGCGTAACCACTGCGTTCCCCAAGGCAGGAAGGTTACGGCATAATGGGTCAGAAGCCAGGAGACGACCTGATCGCCCGGAGCACGAATGTCTCGCGATCAGACAGGTATGCTGAAAAGCTGCGATTCAGTGAGGTATTTCATTGAATTGTGCTTTGGATTGTCTTCATTTCGAGGTGTCGTTGCTCCTTTCAGTCAACCGCTGTTCGAAGGAGTGACAATGATCAAGAAACATATTTTAGGGTTCCCGCGAATCGGGGCGGGGCGCGAACTGAAAAAGGCGCTTGAAGCCTACTGGAAAGGTGCGTCCACAAGAGAGGCTCTTGAAGCAACCTGCCGTATGCTGAAACTGCGTCACTGGGGCATCCAGGAAAGTGTTGGTTTGTCCTACGTCGCTACGGGGGACTTCTCTCTCTACGACCACGTTCTTGATGTAACAGCCATGATCGGCGCAATTCCGGAGCGGTTCGGCAACGTGTCCGCAAGCCCAGGCCTTGATTCTTACTTCAGGATGGCCCGTGGTGATGCGGCAGCGAACGTTCCGGCGATGGAGATGACCAAGTGGTTTAATACCAACTATCACTACATCGTTCCAGAGATCTTCCCGTCCTTCAGCCCTTCGCTTGCTTCCCGCAGAATTGTCGAGGACACCCGTGAGGCCATAAAAGCAGGGTACCGCCCGAAACCGCTGCTGGTGGGTCCCATTACCTGGATTTCGCTTGCAAAGGCAACTGACAGGCTTGACCGCTGGGAAAAGCTCGAAGGGATCGTTGACGTTTACCGCAGCATCGTTGTAGAGCTCGGTGAACTGTGTGAATGGATCCAAATGGATGAGCCGATTCTTTGTGCGGACATGCCGCCGCAGGCCCGGGAGGCATTTCTTCCGGTGTACAAAAGCTTGGTCAGTGCTGCGGGGAATGCAAGGCTGTTGCTGGCAACCTATTTCGATACTTTGGATGACAATCTCGATCTTGCACTTTCTTTGGGCTGTGGAGGGCTTCATGTTGACCTGGTCCGTGGCGGACAATGCCTTGAACAGGTGCTGGAGCAATTACCGGACACCATGGTTCTGTCCGCAGGTATTGTTGACGGACGCAACATCTGGAGAACCGATTTCGAGCAGGTACTGGACGTTCTCGTCGGGATCAGGAAGAATGTAGGGGAAGACCGTCTCATGATTGCTTCAAGCTGTTCCCTTCTCCATTCCCCGGTAGATCTGGACCAAGAAAGAACTCTGGATCCCGAGCTGAAAAGCTGGATGGCGTTTGCTGTACAGAAATGCGAAGAAATAAGCCTGTTGGGAGATATCCTGGATTGTTGGGATTGCAGCGAAGCGCTGAGCGAGAACAGCGATGCCATGTATTCCCGGCGCAACAGCCCGAAGGTGCGCAACGAAGATGTCCGCAGGCGCTGCTCTCTTGTCGGCAAGGAAATGCTGTATCGTGAGAATGCCTATCCTGAACGCAGAAAAGCTCAGTCATGGCTGGATTTACCGTTGTTCCCCACGACGACCATAGGCTCTTTTCCCCAGACAGCGGAGATTCGCAGGCAGAGGAGACTCTTCAGTAAAGGCGAGGTATCCGGCGAGAATTACGAGCTGTTCCTGAAAGATGAAATCCGTGAGCTTATCAGGAAACAGGAGGAACTGGGACTGGACGTGCTTGTTCATGGGGAAGTTGAGCGAAACGACATGGTGGAATATTTCGGACAGCAGATGGAAGGGTTCTGTTTTACCGAAAACGGCTGGGTGCAAAGCTACGGGAGCAGATGCGTCAAGCCGCCCATTATCTACGGAGATGTTGCCCGTTCCAGGCCGATGACCGTGGAATGGATCACCTTTGCCCAGTCCCTGACCCGAAAGCCTGTGAAAGGCATGTTGACGGGGCCGGTCACCATGCTGAGCTGGAGCTTTGTTCGCGATGACCTGGATCGTTCGGAAGTATGTCGCCAAATTGCTCTCGCCGTAAGGGATGAGGTGCAGGATCTGGAAGCAGCAGGAATAAAGATCGTGCAAATCGATGAGGCTGCCCTGAGCGAGGGGATGCCGATCAAGAAAAAAGACCGGGACTCCTATCTGCGCTGGGCCGTGGACTCTTTCCGGCTGGCTGCATCAGGTGTTGCCGACTCGACGCAGGTTCATACCCACATGTGCTACAGTGAGTTCAATGATATTATCGGTGCAATAGCAGCGATGGATGCCGATGTCATCAGTATTGAATCCAGCAGAAGCAGAATGGAACTGCTCGATGCGTTCAGGGATTTCAGGTATCCGAATGAGATCGGGCCGGGGGTCTATGATATTCACAGCCCCAGGGTGCCTTCAAAAGAGGAGATGGTCGAGCTTCTGGAAAAAGCGCTGGTCTATATTCCAAAAGAACGGCTCTGGGTCAACCCTGATTGCGGGCTCAAGACAAGGGCTTGGCCTGAAACCATCGAATCACTCAGGAACATGGTGGCGGCAGCCCTCGCTTTGCGGAAAGCTCATGCCTGTACCTGACAAGCGTTTCAAATTGTCCCGTCGGGCAGTAACCAGTGACGAGAGGGAACCAGTCGGCAGTTGGCAAGGAAAGCCCTGACCTGTCTTGCTTTACAGTCCGATTGTCGCTATTTGTGGGGAAAAACTGCTTCAGGGTTTTTCCGCAAGGACGGCTGCCGCCCGGTTTTTTTCAGGTGTGTAGTTAAGGTTTGATGCAAGCCACTTCTCGGTTTCTTTCACGCTCATCCGTTTACGGGCAGCATAATCTTCGACCTGGTCTTTTCCGATTGCACCCAGCGCGAAATATTTTGCCTCCGGGTGTGCGAAGTAAAACCCGCAGACCGATGCCGGAGGGTTCATAGCACAGGTTTCGGTCAGGGTGACACCGGCGTTGGCCTCTCCGTTAAGCAGGTCGAAGATCAGCAGCTTTTCCGAGTGATCGGGACAGGCTGGATATCCCGGAGCCGGCCGGATACCCCGGTGCCCGTCGGCCGCATAGCCCCACAGTTTGTTTCTGACTTTCTCGTGCAGCATTTCCGCAAAAGCCTCGGCAAGCCTGTCGGCAAGGGCCTGTGCCATGATGCGGTGGTAATCATCGTGCTCTTTTTCAAAATGATCCATCAACTTTTTCAAGCCATGCCCCACGCTAACGGCAAAACACCCGATGTAATCCCTGATACCGCTTGATGCCGGAGCAATGAAGTCGGCCAGTGCCAGGTTGGGGGCGCCGTTTTTCTTCTCTGTCTGCTGACGCAGGGTGTGCAGGGTGTTCAGGACGGTGTTTCTGTTCTCGTCAGTGTAAATCTCGATATCATCTCCGTTGCTGTTTACCGGAAACAGCCCGGCTACGCCCCTTGCCGTGAGTGATTGTTTACGGCAGATGGTGTCAAGCAAGGTATTCGCATCGTCGAACAGTTTTCTGGCTTCAATCCCATACTGTTTATGATCGAAGATCTTCGGGTACTTCCCGTGCAGTTCCCATACCGTGAAAAAAGGAGTCCAGTCGATATGTTTTCTTAGTTCATCGAGTGAAATATTGTCCAGTATGGTAATTCCCGGGTGCTCCGGTGGCTTGACCGTTCCTTCCCAGGAAAGCTGTGCCCGGTTATTTCTTGCCTCTCCGATTCCCAGCCAGTACTTGGCGGCATGTCTTGTTGAGTGGGCCTCTCTCAGCGCTTCCTGCTCTTCGAAAAGCTTCATGATGTAAGCATCCTTCCGGGAAGAAGTGACAAGACTGCTGACAGCCGGGACACTTCGGGAGGCATCGAGTACCTGGGCAACCGGCCCCGAGTAGTTCGGCGCTATCTTTACGGCCGTATGGATTTTCGACGTTGTTGCTCCGCCAATCAGGAGCGGGATGTGCATTCCCTTTCGTTCCATCTCTCTGGCTACGTGCACCATTTCGTCGAGTGAAGGAGTGATCAAACCGCTAAGGCCTATCAGATCTGCTTTTTCTTTTTCAGCAGCCTCAAGGATTTTCTCACAGGGCATCATGACGCCGATATCAACAACGTCGAAATTGTTGCAGGCCAGCACGACCGCGACGATATTCTTGCCGATATCGTGCACGTCACCTTTCACGGTCGCCAGCAGAACTCTGGCTGCAGGTTTGCTGCTTTGGGATTTGGCTTTTTCCTCCTCGATAAACGGGATGAGATAGGCAACAGCTTTTTTCATCACACGGGCGCTTTTGACAACCTGCGGAAGAAACATCTTACCTTCGGCGAACAGGTCGCCGATCATGTTCATCCCGCTCATCAGCGGTCCTTCGATAACATCAAGGGGACTCGGATACTTTTTCATGGCTTCCTCCGTATCCGCATCGATGTAATCCACAATCCCTTTAATCAGGGCGTGCTGCAACCGTTCTTCCACGGTTTCGCTGCGCCATTCGGCCTGTTTTGTCTCTGTTGTTGCACTGTCGCCCTTGACGGTTTCCGCGAATTCCACGAGGCGTTCAGTTGCGTCTTCCCGGCGGTTGAGAAGTACATCCTCGACTCGCTCCAGCAACTCACGGTCTATATCGTCATATACAGCAAGCTGACCGGCATTGACAATGCCCATGTCAAGCCCTGCACGGATAGCGTGGAAAAGAAATGCCGCATGCATGGCCTCCCGTACCGGGTTATTGCCTCGGAACGAGAAGGATACGTTACTGATACCGCCCGATACTTTTGCATGAGGCAGATTCTGCTTGATCCAGCGAACCGACTCGATAAAATCAAGCGCATAGTTGTTATGCTCCTCGATGCCGGTTGCCACGGTCAGTACGTTCGGATCGAAAATGATGTCTTCCGGGGGAAAGCAAACCTCATCCGTAAGGATCCTGTAGGCGCGACTGCAAATCTCTATGCGTCGTTCAAGGGAATCTGCCTGACCTTTTTCGTCAAATGCCATCACCACGGCTGCAGCACCATACTGCATGACCTTTCGGGCACGTTCTCTGAAAGAATCTTCACCCTCCTTAAGGCTGATGGAGTTAACGATACATTTACCCTGTGCGCAGCGAAGGCCGCTTTCTATCACCGACCATTTCGAGGAATCGATCATCAGAGGTACCTTGGCGATTTCAGGTTCGGATGCAATCAGGTTGATGAAATCACGCATTACCTTTTCAGAATCAAGCATTCCTTCGTCGACGTTGATATCAATAACCTGTGCGCCATTTTCAACCTGCAGGCGGGCGATCGAAAGGGCTTCGTCGTATTGTTCCTCCTTGATCAGCCGGGCAAATTTTCTCGACCCGGTAACATTGGTGCGTTCGCCCACGTTGATGAATCCGGTTGTCCTGTTGACAAACAGCGGTTCGAGGCCGGACAACCGGAGCTCGTTGGCAGAGTCGGGCCTTTTCCTTGGCTGGATAGTGGCAACTGCTTCAGCAATGGCCCTGATATGGTCAGGTGTTGTTCCGCAACACCCACCGACGACGTTGACGAACCCCGATTGTGCGAAATCCGCAATCTGAGCGGCCATATATTCAGGACTGTCGTCATACTCGCCGAACTCGTTAGGCAAACCGGCGTTCGGGTAGACGCTGACATAACTGTCGGCAATAGTTGACAGCGCCTCGAGAAACGGTCTCATCTGTTTCGCGCCCAGTGCGCAGTTCAGGCCTACACTCAGCAGTCCGGGAGTGTGAGCCACGGAAATCCAGAATGCTTCCGTGGTCTGTCCGGAAAGAGTACGGCCGCTGGCATCGACAATGGTGCCGGAAATCATGATCGGCAATCTGATTCCTGTTTCCCGGGACAGCTGTTCAATGGCATAAATTGCCGCCTTGCAGTTCAGGGTGTCGAACACCGTTTCCACAAGCAGAATATCAATGCCGCCTTCGATAAGGCCATGAAGCTGTTGCCGGTAGTTGTCGGCGATTTCTTCAAAGGATACCGCCCGGTACCCAGGGTTGTTGACGTCCGGAGACAGCGACAGGGTCTTGTTTGTCGGGCCGATGGACCCTGCTACGAAACGGGGTTTTGACGGATCTTTTTCCGTATAGGAATCCGCAGCCTTGCGTGCCAGACGTGCCGCCTGGACGTTGAGTTCTTTTACTAAGCTTTCTATGCCGTAATCGGCCTGTGAAACCGGGTTTGCATTGAAGGTATTGGTTTCGATGATATCGGCACCTGCCTCCAGGAATTCACAGTGTATGGCGTGAATGATGTCTGGCTGCGTCAATACAAGAATATCATTATTTCCTTTGAGAGGATGATCGTGCGACGCAAACCGTTTCGCCCGAAAATCATGTTCTTCGAGTTTGTATTTCTGGATCATGGTGCCCATGGCACCATCCAGCACGAGAATCTTCCTCTCAAGTATGCCTGTCAGCGATTCCTTCATTATTCCTTGTGATATGTTCACAGGGGCACCTCTATTAATTTGTTGCGCACCCTGATAACTTCGTTGGCCGGTGCTCGAAATCCTCATGTACTGTGTGTACACTCCGGTTTCTGTGCTCTGTCCGCCTCGTACTCATGTCGCTCACGACAATGTATAGAGGTGCCCTTAAAAGCTTGAATATACGCATTCTCCCCCAATTCTTTGATGGAGGGGAGGGGGCGTTTTCACTGGTTCACGGTTGCAGCCACTTCTTTATCATGTCAAGTGCTTCGGCATTGATCTCGTGTCCCATAGGGTACTCCCTATAGGCAAGCGTGTCGACATGCTCCTTAAGCCAGTTTTCCGATATCCTTCCGTTTGCCACAGGCAGGACATTGTCATAAAGCCCGTGCACAACAAGGAAAGGAATGGTTCGCAGTGTTTCGGGGTGGGCATTGACGAGCGAGGAAGGGTCGGGAAACTGTCCGCTTAACGCTATCACTCCGTGGAGCAGAGATGGTTCGGCAAGTGCTGTCAGGTAACTCATGACTGCGCCCTGGCTGAACCCCATCAGCCAGATTTTCCCCTCTCGGGCATCATGCTTGCCGATGATATGGCGGAAAAATTCAATGAGTGTCTCTTTTGCTTTTCGGGCGGCATCCCGGTCGACGGTGATGCCTTCCTGCGTAAACTCGACAGGGAACCAGCCATACATTTCGGGGGCGAGCTGGAGCGGTGCTCTGACGCTGATAAAGCGCAGGCTTTCATCGAGCCACGGAGCAAGCTGCATGAGATCCTTTTCATTGCTTCCGTAGCCGTGGAGCATGACCAGGATATCACCGTTCTTTCCTGACTGTGGACACCGGTCAAGGTAGGTCAGGCTGGATTCGTTTCGTTGAAGCATGTTGGGAAGTCAAAATTCAAAAGTAAAAAGTCAGAAGTCAAAAAGGAAAAAGTCAAAAACGATAGTTGTCACCTGTTGCTTTGCAGCATCCTATTGCAGGCGGCCTACTGTTCACCGAGGGCCGATTCCGGCGTTGCCTCTTCTATGATTCCGCCGCCGATGACCTCGTCCTGCAGATAGAAAACAACAGCCTGGCCAGGCGTTACCGACTGTTTTGGTTTGTCGAAAACCACTTCTACCCTGTTTTCTCCTGCGGGAGCAATGGTGCACGCTTCCTCAGTATCCCGGTAGCGTATGCGTGCCGCCGCCCTGGCAGGCAAGTCGGGACAGGTCGTACCGGGCCAGTTCATGCCCCCCGCAATAAGTTTGCGGCACTGCAAGGCGGTCCTGCTGCCTACATGGATCCGATTTTTCTCCGCATCGAGACGGTTCACATAAAGAGGTTCCGGAGAAGATACCCCGAGCCCTTTTCTCTGTCCTATGGTATAGAACGGATAACCGGCATGGCGGCCGATGATCTTGCCTTCGACATCGACAATCTCTCCTCCCTTCAGTTTTTCGGAGAGATCGGGAAGAGATGACTTCAGAAATTCCCGGTAATTGTTGTCCGGCACGAAACATATTTCCTGGCTCTCTTTTTTCTCTGCCGACCTGACACCGAACCGGCGGGCGAGTTCGCGCACTTCCTGTTTCGTGAAACCGCCGACAGGAAACACCGTTCTCGACAGTTCTTCACTGGTGAGCATCCAGAGGAAATAACTTTGATCTTTCTGTCTGTCAGCACCTTTAAGCAAACGGTATCTGCTTTTTCTGCAATCGATTCTTGCGTAATGTCCTGTGGCGACGTAATCGCCCAGCAGCAGATCCGTTCCTTTCAACAGCCCGTGCCATTTAATCAGTTTGTTGCAGACCATGCAGGGGTTGGGTGTCCTTCCGGCCAGATAGTCCTGCTGGAAATAGCCGATAATTTCCCTGCGAAAACTTCCGCTAAGGTTAAGCGAAAAGACCGGGAAACGGTATGCCGGCAGGTCGCTGGTTATCAGAGGAGACTTTTCGAGCTGCAGGCTGTCATCCGAGTGATCCAGAACTTTAATATTCAGGCCGGTGACCCGGCAGCCTTGCTCGATGAGCACACAGGCCGCTACGGCTGAATCCACTCCGCCGGAAACCCCGACAATGACATGTTTCTTTTCCACCATCTACTTAACCTGAATAAGTTCATGAGAGTCCGAACACCCGGACTGCGGAACTCGTCACTACTTTTTCGACCCCGAAACCCGATCCCGACCCCGAATTCCGATTATCTTCTACCTAACACCTAACACCTAACACCTAACACCTAACACCTAACACCTAACACCTAACACCTAACACCTAACACCTAACACCTAACACCTAA
>JANQGE010000059.1 GCA_028277485.1 Chlorobium sp. | reverse complement strand
GACGGTTCGGCGGCAAACGCCATTTCCTCGCCGGTATCGTAGTCCGTGACGCGACCGTCCTTGTAGAGCGCAATACGCATAACCTAAACTGAACGTTTCAACAGGGCACCTCTATTAATTTGTTGCGCGCCCCGAATACTTCGTTGTCCCGACCTTGTCAGGACTCCGGTTTCAAAGTTTATCCCGATTGCTATCGGGACTCATGATAATACATAGAGGCACCCTTTAAAGAGCGTGCGATCAAACAAATGCCATATGTTTCGACACCGATACCGACGGTGAACCCCGAAAGAAGGAACATCGGAGATCGGGGTCGGGATCGGGTTTCGGGGTCGAAATGGAATCAGCCGGTAGTCAGCAGTGGGTAGTGGGTAAAAGAATAGTGTGATACTGTTGATTTGTGAAGAACGAAAAAGGCGGCGCGTTTTCCTAAGAAACTGGAGTTTCTGATATAGAGCAGAACAATGTTCTTGGCCTTTTTTAAAAAGGAGTGGTTATGAGTAGATATGCCGGAAAAACGTTGTCGGTGCTGCTTTTTGTGCTCTTCTTTGTGGGTTTCGGCACCCGGGCAATAGTTTTTGCTGAGAACTCATCATCTGAAAAACAGCAGACTGATGTTGCGGATGTTCCGCTACATGTATCAGGAAAACTCGGTGACATAGTGGCTAAGACACCAATAGGGTTAAAACCGGGAACAATAAACCCCAAGGCGGAAAAAGGGTTTGCCGGGATACCCGGAGCGCCTCGGATCAACTACATTGTCGCCTTTTTGTGGGCGGTGTGGGTAGGGTGGATCTTCTCGACCGTTGGTGCTTTTGGCGGTATTATGGCGGGAGTGGGGCACTTGACCCTTTTTGGTTTGGGCAGCTATGCCGACAGTTTCACGGTTACCAACCCCGAGCTGAATGCAGTGTTGACGGATACAATCCGGGCAACCAATCAATACCTGGTGGCTTTGGCGGCCCTGATCTCCACGTATAGCTTTTATAAAGTGAAAAGACTGGTTGTCCCTTTGGGAGTGGCTCTGGGAGCGGGCAGTATTGCCGGAGGTTTTTTAGTCCCCTGGCTTACCGCAGGGAAAGTACAGCTTAACGAGTATATCGGTTATTTCGGTTTGGCTGTGCTTGTCATAGGGGCGTTTATTTTTTATGGTACAACCAAGAAAGCCCGGTCTAAAAAGAAAGAAGCCGGTCGCGCGTCTGAAGCGTTTCAACGCCTGATGAGAGAAGAGAATGTTTCAAAGCCGCAAGGTGTTCATATTCTGTCTGCAAACCTGAGAGAAGTAACGTTTTCTTTCTACGGCACCGAATTCAGGTTCAACCCTCTTCTGGCTGCAGCCGGAGGTCTGGTTATCGCATCGATTTCTTCCTTTTTAGGAATAGGGGGCGGCTTCCTGTATGTTCCGTTTTTGAGTGTCGTTATTGGTTTGCCGATGTTTATTGTCGTGGGAACTTCGGCTTTAGCTGTCCTCTTGGGCATGATCACCAGCATTTTCTCGTATGTGGTTGTTAAAGGAACGTTTATCAGCTGGGATCTTGTAGGTGTTGAAATGGTTGGTGTTTTTGTCGGTGCTGTGATAGGCCCGAAAACCCAGAAATACATTCCGGAAATGTGGCTGAAAAGACTGTTTGTCGTTCTGGCCGTTTATGTCGGGTTGAGGTATTTCAGCAAGGGATTTTTCGGAGAGAGCTGGCTTCCGCCTTTTTAAAAAACGCCTCTATTGTCATGAGCGGTTCGAGTGCAGGGCGGACGGAACGCGGAAACCCTCTCCTGTCCGCCGAACGAAGTAATCAGGGGGTGCAACAAATTAAGGGAGGTGTCCTTAATGGATGCTTTCATGGACTGTGAGCCATGTCAAAAGATGAAGCGAACATAGTATTGCCTGTGCATATCAAGGCGCCGGTTGAAAAAGTTTTCCCGCTTTGCTGTCCGGTAGAAGAGTATAGATGGATACCGGGTTGGAAATGCCACCTGATTCATTGTCCGAATGACAAGGTGGAACTGGGAACAATTTTTAGTGAAATTTCATCTGCACCGTTTCTGCTAAACAGCTTTCGGGGAACAACCACATGGACGGCAATTGTGTACGATCCGGATAACTACAAGCTTCATTTCAGGCTTGACAATGAAAAATCGTCATCACTGTATAACATCGAGTTACAAGATGATGGCAAGGGAGGAACTACAGGAGTCCTGGATTTCACCTATAATGCAGTTAATGCTAAAGGCGGCAATTACGTGGGAAAAAATATGGAAGAGAAGATCCGGGTAATGCTGTTATTAGTCAGGACCATGTTACAACATTATTGTGAAACCGGTAAGGTGCTGACTTTTGCGGAGCTACAGAAAGTAGTGCTGTCAGAACCGGGGCTGTCTGTAATGGATAAGGTACGCATGGGGCTGAATCGTATGGTTGGTATGTTAAGTGATTATTAATAAATACGTTGGAAAAATGATTGAGAAGGAAATGGTGAAAGACGCCTCGAGGAAGCGATGAAAAATGTGACATCCAGGCTGGTCATGAAAGACGGAACTCCTTACGAGATACAGGTATGCGTTGAGCCGGAAACAGGACACACCCCCGAATTCTTGAAAAGCCAGATAGCAAACGCAGTATATAGTATGTCTACCCGGTCGCGCTGGTTGCGCTTTGCTTCGCCTGCACGTAAACTTTCCGATAAACAACTTGATTATCTGACTAACCTTGACGGTAAAAACAGGGTGGCGTGGTGTGCGTTGATACGTGAAAAGAACCAGGAAAGGGGGATAGGATTGTCCCGGTATGTCAAGCTGACTGGAGAAAATAAGATTGCTGAATTTGCCGTCACAGTGGTGGATGAGTTCCAAAACCAGGGGGTTGGTTACGCATTGTTAAAAAAACTGATCGGATCAGCAAAAGATAACGGCGTTGCTATATTACGGGGTTACATACACCCTGGTAACAAACGAATGCTTGCTTTGTGCAAACGCTTAAGTGCAAGCATTAGTGCCGAGGATACCGCCTGCATAAGAGCTGACATACCGGTAACAAGCAGCTAATGTGTGTTTAACTATTAACAAAAGCTGACAAGGGGAATCCGGGAGGTTCCAAAAAGCATGAGTGATGCTCGCCGCTTTTCAGAACACATGAACCTCGACGTTACGCGCAAAAAAAGGGCCATGAAAGAAACATTGAAGCCAGGTATCAAGTATGAGCACAGATTTGTAGTTCCTTCATCCAAAACCGTGCCATCACTTTACCCGGAATCGGAAGAATTCCTGGCGATGCCGGAGGTATTTGCTACCGGGTATCTGGTGGGCTTCCTTGAATGGAGCTGTATCAAGGCAATCAATCCACACCTTGACTGGCCGGGAGAGCAAACGGTTGGAACGCATATCGACGTCAGCCACGAAGCTGCCACCCCGCCCGGTCTGGAAGTTGCAGCGACCGTCGAATTGATCGAAGTTGACGGCAGAAAGCTTGTCTTCTCGGTTGAGGCCCATGACGGCGTCGATCTGATTTCAAAAGGACGGCATGAGCGTTTCGTGATCAATAAAGAGAAATTTGCCGCAAAAGTTGGTGAGAAAAGAAAAGGTAACGCATAACATTGCAGTCAGGAGGGGTGTTCAGCTTGGCTCCGGTTATTTGCGGTGTTATCTGCCGTCGCCGAGTTTACAGATCGATTAAAGCCAATTCCGTTTGTTTCTTTTGGGGTTCGCTGTCGGTATCGGAATCGGGATTCGGTAATCGATTTTCCCTTTTGCCAACTGCCAACCGCAGACTGCCAACTGATTCCTTTTCGACCTCGAGACCCGATCCCGAACCCGATCTCCCTCTTTTTTTATTCCGTTGGTGAATTATTCAGGTTAAGTTCTTTAAGGTGCTCTTCTACTCCAGCAAGCTCCTTCTGCAGCTGGTACCGGTATTTTTCCAACTTTTCTTGTTCCTCTTTTGCGGATATGAAACGTCGGAAAAATGTACCGCATCCGCACTCGCAGCCGCCGCAGTTACATTCCCAAGCCCTATGAGCCTTTTGGCTGTTTCTTGGTTGACACATTTTTTATCACCTCCTTTTTGTAAGATTTGATCAGCTGATGACTGATCATTAATGAGAAGTTTGATTAGGTGTTTAATATAACACTTAATCATAAGTACAAAAAAATTTTAGGGTGCCTCTATAACTTGTCGTGACCGACTTGAGTACAACGCGGACGGAGCACAGAAACCCTCTCCTATCCGGCCAACGAAGTAGTCAGGGCGCGCAACAAATTAATAGAGGTGCCCTTTATTTCCCTTTGGTCTGGAACTCCGAAATCTTTTCCCGAACATTTTGCAGCTCCTTCTGCAGTGTTTTTTCGTGTTGTATAAGGGATGCCAAGCTTGAACGTGTACTATTTTCACGTTTTTTGACTCCACCTGCCCCTTGACATCCACATGTACAAACTTCGGTCAATATCCGGCGGCAATTTTCCAGAACTTTCTCATCTATCGAATACGGTATCCAGTATCCTTTTCTCTCATTCCTGACAAGACCGGCTTGCCTTAATACTTTTAGGTGTTGTGATACAGCGGCAGGGGTTATGCCGACTGTTTCTGCAATATTTTTGGTCCCGAGGGGACCTTTGAATTTTAAAAGCTCAATTATTCTAACGCGTGTTTCTACACCCAATACCTTGAACATTTCCCAAGGATCCGACATCATATTCTTTGCGTGCTGTTGGATTAAGTATTTTAGATATAACTTAAGTATACTGTATTGTGATAAACTTGACAAGTTTTTTTTTAAAATCCTGAGGGATTCAACAATTCACCCTGAAACGGTTTGTGTGGACAGGCTTTTCAAGGCTAATGGCTGATTGCAGTGCCCTAACAGATACGTGTGGCGAAAGCTCATTTGCGGGTATTAGGGTATCTTGAAGGGTGCTCTGAGGATTTCGAGCGCCGGCCAACGAAGTAGTCAGGGCGCACAACATGAGGTGCCCATAATTCTTGCTTTACGGCTACTTAATTATTCCCTGCAGGCACATTGTTCCTGAAGCTGGCAAGGTTTCAAAAAGTCAGATCAACCCGGAAAATCCTGTATATTACCCCGATCCGACAACGTAGGTGCTGCCGCACTTGTCTTCACAAGGCCTTGTATTTGAAGAATATGGATATGAATCACGTGGAAAGGAATGGAAGGGGCGTGCACCGGAACAGCATGCTGCTGAAAGTACGCGACCTCGAAGTTGCTTTTTCATCCAGAAAGGGTGGAAAAAAAATGGTTGTAAGGGCGGTGAACGGGGTTTCCTTTGATGTCAAAAAAGGGGAGACCCTTGGTCTGGTCGGCGAATCGGGTTGTGGCAAGACAACCCTGGGACGCGCACTGCTGCGACTGACCCCTGTTCCGGTTAAGGGCGGCATATGGTACAACGGTGAGCCTATAAACACAATCAGCGGTCGTGATTTCCGCAGTCTGCGCAGCGAGATGCAAATGATCTTTCAAGACCCGTTCAGTTCCCTGAACCCCAGGATGACGATTGGCCAGATGCTTAAGGAGGTGCTGGCGGTTCACAAGGTTGTTCCCCGCCAGGAAGCGAAACAGAAGATCTACGAACTGCTTGATATTGTTGGTTTGAGCAGGGAATATTTCAACCGTTATCCCCACGAGTTTTCGGGAGGACAACGCCAGAGAATAGGAATCGCGAGGGCACTTGCGGTCAATCCCAAGGTTATTATTTGCGATGAGCCGGTTTCCGCGCTCGATGTTTCCATTCAGTCGCAGATAATCAACCTGCTCAAGGATCTCCAGTCCGAGTTCGGGCTGACCTATCTTTTTATCGCTCATGATCTCTCGGTTGTGGAGTATATTTCCGACCGGGTAGCAGTGATGTATTTGGGAAAAGTCGTCGAGATAACCGATGCTGACGAGCTGTATGCTAATCCCAAACATCCTTACACCAAGGCTTTGATGTCGGCCATTCCGTTGCCGGAGCTGGGCTGTAAAAGAGAGCGGATATTCCTGAAAGGCGACCTGCCCGGGCCGCTCGATATGCCGGAAGGATGTAGTTTTCATACCCGATGTCCCGAGGTGATGGAGCGGTGCCGTTTTATCGAACCGTCACTGAAGCCGCTGTGTGAGGGGAGTGAACATCAGGTGAGTTGCCACTTGTATTAAGGGTTCCTCTATTTAGTTCTGCGATTCAACCTGAATGATTCACCAAAGGGATAGTGACGAGTAACAGTGACGAGTGACGAGAGGGAACCAGTAGGCAGAAGAAAGAAAATGAAGAAAAGATCGATTACCGATTCCGATAGCGACGGCGAACCCCGAAAGAGGAATCAGCGGACAGTCGGCAAGGTAGAACCAGTAGGCAGTCTTCAGTAAGCAGGCAAAAAAGCAGTGACAAGTGCTTTAAACTAACTTGTCACTCGTCACTTTTAGAAACCGGGGTCGAATGGAGTCGGTTGGCAATTTGAAAATTGAAAAATTGAAAATTTTATAGAGCGAGCGTTATGCAAAAAAAGAAAATGAGCGCGGGGAAAATAGGCTGCATCGTTGTCGTACTTGTTTTTCTTGTTTTGGGGATAGGAGTCTATCGCCTCTTTACAGCACAAAAGTCTTTGCCCGAAACGTTTGTTTTGACAATAGAGATATCGGGAGATATCGGGGAAACCGCGGAAAGCGGCTTTTCTCTGCCGTTTGAGCCTGAATCAAAAGAGCTGTCGCTCCAGGACATCATTTTTCTTCTTGACAAGGCAGGTGGTGATGAGCGTGTCAGGGGTGTTTTGCTTGATATCAGCGGAGTTCGAACCGGTTCTGCAAAAATCCAGCAACTCCATCGCGCAATCGAACAGACAAAAAAGGCAGGTAAACCGGTCAATGCGTTTCTGCGCAATGCCGGAGACCAGGATGTCTGGCTTGCTTCTGCCTGCGACACGATAATAACGGAGCGGGGTGGTTATCTGCTGCTTGATGGGCTGAAAGCAGAGATGCTTTTCTTTACCGAAACTCTGGAAAAGCTCGGCGTTACTTTCCAGGCCGCTCAGTGGAGCGCATGGAAGAGCGGCGTTGAACCGTTTACAAGGAGCAGTGCAAGCCCGGAGTACAGAGAACAGGTTGAGATGATGCTCGACGGTGTCTATGATACTTATACCGGTTACGTGGCGAGGCAGCGGGAGATACCGGTTGAGACATACGAGCACATTATCGATGAAAAAACTGTGTTGTCAGCAAATGAGGCAAAAGAGCTGAAAATTGTTGACAAGGTCAGCGGACATTGGGAGTATCGGGAGAAGATCAAGAAATCTTTTGAACCGGGGAGTGCAAATTACCGGGGTGATGACGTTCTGGTCAGTGGCTCGAGATATAAGGCAGCCGTTTCCTGGCCGTACAAGCCCGGTACGAAAGAGAGTATTGCTGTGATAACGGTTTCCGGGCCGATTGTCCGTTTTGCAGATGATATGATAGCCGGGGCGGAGCAGGGCTTTGACGAAGCAAGCCTCAGGAAAGCTGTTGAATCAGCCCTTGAGGATGAAAGCGTCAAGGCAATGGTACTGCGTATCGACAGCCCCGGAGGTGATGCGCTTGCCTCGGCGAACATGTTCCAGATTCTCGATTCCGCGAGAGTTAAGAAGCCTCTTGTAGCCTCTATGTCAGGCGTTGCGGCTTCAGGCGGTTACATGGTAGCACTTGCAGCGGACAGCATCTTTGCAGAACCGCTTACCGTTACCGGTTCAATCGGTGTGTATGCGCTGAAACCCGAGGTAAGTGAGCTGCAGGAAAAGATCGGTTTGAAGAGAGAGGTGATTACGAGGGGGGAGAATGCCGATGCGTTTACCGTTTTCAAACCGCTTGACGAAGCAGCTTTTGCCAGGTTCATGGAAACAACCGAATGGATTTACGACGATTTTCTTGCAAAGGTTGCCCGTTCCAGAAAGATGAAACTGGAAGATGTTGATGCCGTTGCAGGCGGGCGGGTGTGGATCGGGAAGCTTGCTGTGAAAAACGGGTTGGTGGACCGGACCGGAGGGTTGCAGGACGCACTGCGTGCAGCCCAGTCCATGGCAGGGATGGATTCTTCAGCTGTTCCGGGTCTGAAGTTTTATCCTGAAAGAAAAGGCGTTATGGAATATCTGCTTAGCGGTGGAGCCGGGGATTATTCGAAGTTTTTCGGTAAAGAACTTCCTGCGGGAAGTATCGTTTCGCGCTCGCTGCGGACCCTGGATCTTCTGATGCAGCTGGAGCAAAATCCGGGAGGCATGTACATAATGACCATGCTGCCGTATGATATTGTTATCGAATGAATGTTACCCCCATGTGGTTCCATCCTTGATATATACGTTGCAGTAGGAAAAATAAATACGACTAACTGCTTTTTATTGATTGATTTATTGTTTTTTGCTGAGAATATGAAGGAATTTTGTATCTTGTGCCCATCCCCTGCCCCATTCCCATGATATGGGGGCACCTCTATAAATTGTCATGAGCGACTTGAGTACAAGGTGGACGGAGCGCAGAAACCCTCTCCTATCCGACCAACGAAGTAATCAGGGTGTGCAACAAATTGAGGCGCCCATGATAGGGATGATTTTCCTGGATATCCAGGTAGCAATTGAAACACTGTCTTGCTATTCCGGGTCGGGAGCTTCCAAAACCTGAGATGTTCATAGGTTCTTCTGTTAATGCATTTGCCGGGCAGGTTGGAGGAGGAATATGAAAGTTCTCAATTTCATCCAAACATCGTTCAGACGCGGGACGCAGATTTCACGCTTTAATATTTTAGCAGTTGCTTTTCTTGGGGCACCCGTGCACTTTAGTCTTTACTTTGTGTTTAAATACTATGAGCAAGCCTGGGAAAGTCTTCCCTTGCGGCTCATTGCGGTTGCGCTTTGTCTCGGCGGGCTGTTCAAGCTCAAGAATCCCGATTTTCTCGGCAAGTATTTCCCTGTATACTGGCATGCCATGCTCATTTTTGTCCTGCCGTTCATTATTACGGTTTTTCTGCTGAAGAACAATTTTCATGAGCTGTGGCTGTACTGGGAAATTTTCATGATTTTCATCCTGATTTCCTTTGTGTCGAACTGGCTGATGTTTCTTATCGATTTTTCAATAGGCATAATTGCGGCTGTGGTGTTTTACCTGCTGACGACCCCGGTTATCGAGCTCGATCCTCAGTTCAATATCCCCCTGTATTCCATTGTTATAATGTTCTCGATTGTTGCCGGTTATATGTTCAGCTTAAGCAATAGAAAGGGGCTGATTGCTCAGGAAAGAAATTCAGCGCTCGAGGTTCTTGCAAGAAGTATCGCTCATGAGATGCGCAACCCTCTCGGACAGGTGAGGTTGTGTTTCGAGAGTATATTGCAGGAGCTTCCGGTTTACCATCAGAACAAGGTTGCCGAAATCATCTCAGCCCAGGGACTTGACCGTATCTACCTTCGTGTTGCGCAGGGTCAGATGGCGGCAACCCGTGGTGTGCAGGTTATTGAAATGATTCTTAACGAGGTTAAGAACAAACCGATAGATACCAGCGGATTTACCTACCTGTCCGTAGCGGGAATTACTCACAAGGCTCTGGATGAATATGGATATGAATCCGGTACAGAAAGGACGAAAATATCCCTGGAGTACAAGGATGATTTTCTCATCAAGGCTGATGAGACCATGTATGTTTTTGTGCTGTTCAACCTGATCATGAACGCATTTTATTTCCTTAAGGCTGACCCTGATGGACGTATTAGTATCAGGTTCGATAGGAAAGTAGCATTCAACAGGGTCTGTGTGAGAGATACAGGGCCAGGGGTACCGCCGGAGAATCTCGACAAGCTTTTCGACCCGTTCTTCACGGCGGGCAAAAAAGGCGGGACCGGCCTCGGACTTGCGTACTGTAAAAGGGTCATGCGGTCTTTCGGTGGTGAGATAACTTGTGAGTCGGTACACGGGGAGTACACGGAATTCGTTCTTGCGTTTCCGGCTGTGAGTGAGCAGGAGCTTGACGAATACAGACAGACAATGGTCAGCGATCATCTTGATATGTTCCGGGGTAAACGCATTCTCCTGGTAGATGACGAGGTCCCTGACAGGGGGCCGATAAAAAGGTATTTAGAGCCTTTTCAAATGCTGATTGACGAAGCCGGTGACGGCAACGAAGCAATAGAGATGGTAAGGACGACGCGCTATGACACGGTGCTGATGAATTTGAATATGCCTGTCATGAACGGCTTGGAAGCAACGGAGGCAATCAGGGCGGGACAAGCGGGTGCTTTGTCACAAAACGTGCCGATCATCGGGTACACAGCCGCCCCCAGCTATATCGCAAGGGGAAAGACCGAGAAAATAGGCATGCAGGGGTTTATTTCAAAGCCGGTGTCCGAAGCCGAACTCGTCAGGCTTCTTGTCAGGGTCATGGATGACCAGTCGAACGGAACTCTCAGGGATGTGTGCGGCATTACGGTTCTGGTTGTCGATGACTCATCGTTCAACAGGGTTGCTCTCAAGGGGATTCTTGAGAAGTACGGCATCAGGGTTATCGAGGCCGGTAACGGCGTTGAAGCGGTTGCGAAGCTTAAAAAAGAAAAATGCAGACTGGTGCTGATGGATATCCAGATGCCGCAGCTTGATGGTGTTGAAGCGACAAGGTTTATTCGCAGCGGTAATTTTGCCGGTAACCGTCACATTCCGGTTATCGGTCTCAGCGGCGAGTCGGATGAAGAGCATATTGAATCCGCGCTTGAGGCCGGAATGAACGATTTCCTTGCCAAGCCTGTCGATACAATGATCATGATAAACAAGATCAGGAAGTGGGCCGGATATCAGGGAAATAAACAAACAGGGTTGGTCAGAAGTACCGGAAACATTTCAGTCTGATCATATCAGTGGATATCATAAAGGGCACCTCTAAAAAGTGTCATGAGCGAGCAAAGTGTAAGGCGAGCGGAGCGCAGAAACCGGAGTGTACACAGAGTACATGAGGATTTCGAGCACCGATCAACGAAGTAATCAAGGTGCGCAGCAAATTAATAGAGGTGTCCTTATGTTCCCGATGAAAAGCAATGGGATGAGGGGTTCAAAAACAGGAGAAAGAAATGAAATGTATGTATTGTCATGGTGAAATGAAGAAAAGTACAGCGCTTTTTCAGATTGATAGACAAGGGGTTAATGTGAGGCTTGATGAGGTTCCGGTATGGGGGTATGCGTGCAATGTGGCGAATCCTATTTTGAAGAACAGGAAGTTGATTCTATGCAGGGTCTTGTGAAGACTGTTGAAGAACAAACTCGGAAATTTGCCAAAACGGCTTAATCAGATACTCTGAAGAAGTCAAGTTCCCTATTGCCACCAAAGTATCCGGTAAGTTTATATAAGTTGTTTTTTACGGCGGAAGTGACAGGGGGCGAGCCACGAGATAACATTGAAATATCCAACATTGATTTTTTCGATGTTGATCTCTTGCCGCCATTGTCAGAAGACCGGGTTTTGGCTGTGGATGTTATTGAGGGCATGAGCCATTATCGTGACAACAGGGAAATCACCTACTTGGATTAGGTTTTTGAATGTAAACGGCCTCGGTAAGCTTTATTTGGTGACATGTGTACTCTTAGGGGATACAGACAGGGAGATGAAGGTGAGGTTTTTGCTTTGGTGGAAAGTGCATTAAGGCACTATGGGCTTTCAGTAAGCCCGGAAGAGACGGATGCCGATATAAAAGATATCGGCAAGTCGTACATCCTGCCTGGCGGGGCGTTTAAGGTTCTTGAGGATAATGGCAGGATTGTCGGTTCGTACGGTGTCTATAAGGTCGATAATAGCACGTGCGAGCTAAGAAAAATGTACCTATACCCGGAGTATAAAGGAAGAGGGCTGGGTAAAAAAATGATGGGAGACGCATTTGTGGCAGCCAGGGCTTTGGGCTATTCCAGGATGGTTCTTGAAACAAACAGGTGCTTGAAGGAAGCTGTCAGCCTGTATAAAAAATACGGGTTCACTGAGTACTCGCCGGAGCATTTGTCTGACAGATGTGATTGTGCAATGCAGAAAGATCTTTAGCAAGTTATTTGCACGAAGATTCGTTCTTCACATCTGTGCACTCAACATTTGAAGTGGGAGGGCTTGGTTGCCCTTTTGAGGGTTTTGCACTATTGAACAACGACCCCTGTTTTGGGAATGATAATGTTTGATGAATTAACAAAAATCAACACTCGCCCTTCACCTTTTCAGTACTATACGGCAGATGAACTGTGGACTGATGAGCATACTTCTAAGAAGATGCTCGAGTATCACCTGAATGATTTTGTTGACCTTTCGTCCCGAAAGAAAAACTTCATTGATCGGTCAGTGCAGTGGATCGTGTCTCATTTCGGGGTAGACTCACAGACAAGTATTGCTGATTTTGGGTGCGGCCCGGGTCTTTATACAACACAGTTTGCAAAAAATAATGCCTCCGTTACCGGAATCGATTTTTCCGAAAGATCTATTCGGTATGCGAAGGAGGTTGCCGAGCAAAAAGAGCTGAATATCGACTATGTTCAACAGAACTATCTGGAGTATGAGACTGAAGAAAGGTATGATCTCATCACAATGATATTCTGTGATTTTTGCGCATTAAGTCCCACACAAAGAAAAACCCTTCTTTCCAAGTTTCATGAACTCCTGAAGCCCGAAGGAGCAGTGCTGCTGGATGTTCATTCGTTGAACGTATTCGACAGCAGAGAAGAGGTTGCAACGTACGAATACAATCAACTCGATCATTTTTGGTCTTCTGATGATTATTATGGTTTCCTGAACACATTCAAGTACCAGGAAGAAAAAGTGACTCTTGATAAATACACGATAATTGAGCAGGCAAGAACCCGTGTTGTCTATAACTGGCTGCAGTATTTCAGCCGGGACTCACTCAGGGAGGAGTTTGAAGGGAGTGGATTCAAGATTGAAGAGCTCTACTCTGATGTCGCAGGCTCAGCTTTTTCCCCAGAGTCTCCCGACATTGCGGTTGTTGCGAGAAAGAAATGACAAGCAGATGAGCACGGATGCAACTTTCGATGCGCTGAAGTAGGGGACATAAGGGGGACGTAGTGAAAGCGCCGATGAAAACCGGTAGAGAGTAGAGAATGGAAGTTTCTTACATGAAAAGCATAGCCAGCCATCATGGCCCCGAGTCATGC
>JANQGE010000100.1 GCA_028277485.1 Chlorobium sp. | reverse complement strand
TCATGAGCGGTTCAAGTGCAAGGCGAACGGAGCGGAGAAACCGGAGTGTACACAGAGTACATGAGGATTTCGAGCACCGATCAACGATGCAATTGAAGCGCGGAATAAATAGAGGTGCCTATGAGAAGCTGGTCGGCGGAGTGTTATGATCCGCTTATAAAAGTCCGGGAGGGGTAGGCAAATGCTGCAGTGACCACATTGAAGCGTACAATCCGTTTTTCTGCAACAGCTCATGATGTGAACCCTCCTCGCTGATGCGGCCATTTGCAAGCACGAGTATCCTGTCGAATAGTGCCATGTGGCGCAGCCGGTGGGTGATGACGAGAAGTGTTTTTGCCCGATCCTGTCCGCAAAGCTTCAGTATGCTTTGCATCACGTTTTTCTCTGTGATAGTGTCAAGATTTACGGTTGCCTCGTCAAGCACGATAACCGGCGCATCTTGCAAAAGCGTTCTTGCGATTGCCATTCGCTGTCTTTCACCGCCGCTGAGATTCATGCCGTGTTGCCCTGCCCACTGGTCGAGCTTGTCGGTAAATGATTCGAGGCCGGCAAAGGTCAGGGCCTGTTTCAGTTCTTCATCGTCTGCACCCGGTTTTGCGAGGAGCAGGTTTTTCCTTATGGTTTCTCCGAAAAGATAGGTTCTCTGGTTTACGGTGCCTATGTTTTTCCGGATGGTTTCCGGATCGAGATGCTCAAGGCTTTTACCTCCGATGCTGATGGTTCCTTCTGACGGATCCCAAAACCTCAGCAGCAGACCGGTAATTGTTGATTTGCCCGCTCCGCTTGGACCTACAATGGCGATTTTTTCTCCTTCCGGGACAGTGAACGATAGGTTTGAAAGTGCCGGTTGGTATGTTTCCGGATAAGTAAACGTGACACTGTCGAAGCTGATGGAGCAATTTTCCGGGAACGGTTCGGGGCGCTCCGGCACGATGACAACAGGTTGCGTATCAGCGATTTCGAAGAGTCTTTTTCCTGCCGTTGCATTGGTTTCGAGGTGCTGAACAGCATCCGGCAGGGGCAGAAATGCCTCGAACGAAGCCATAACCGCAATAATGATGACGGCCGTGTACACGCCGTCGATGTTGCCGTCCGATACCTGCGGGGCAAGAACCCACAAAAGAGCCAGGACGGCAGCGTTCATCAGCAGGCCGGTCAACGATTCGTGGGAACGCTGAATAAGGGCCTGCTTTCTCTGCAGCGTCAGCTCACGGCATTTCAGTTTGTGGAGTTGCTTAATATGGCCATTGAGGCGGTTGAAAAGCATAAGATCGCCGATGCCCTGAATGCAGTCGAGGGTTCTTGTCTGCAGCTCGGTTTGCAAAGTGGAGATTTTTGATGATGTTCCCCGGTTCAGGCGGCTGCTAAGGAGGGGGATGCCTATTGCAGCGGCCGCATGGAAACAGAGAAGGGTGATCGAAAAGGTGACCGAAAAACTTCCCATGAGGAACCAGAGGAGGCAGGAGATCAGGGCAGCGGTCAAAGGTGGACTGAGAACGCGGGCGTAGAGGTTTTCAAGTGTATCGATATCTCCGGTAATTCTCTGCAGAAGATCACCGCTTTTGTATTGTGAGAGCCGGGCCGGCGCAAGCGGCTCGATGGATTTATAGAACCAGATCCGCAATCCGGAAAGAATTTTAAAGGTTGTGTTATGTGAGACAAGCCGTTCTATATAGCGGAGCACGCCGCGTGCCATGCCAAAAAACCTCACCGCCACGATACCGAACTGCAGTTCCTGAAATGAAGGGTGGAGAGCGGCTTTGGCGATAATATATGCTGAAGATATGAGCAGCCCTATTCCGCTGCCGATAGTGGCAAATCCCAGCACGGCCGCAAGCAACATCCACCAATGGAAAGGACGCACAATGCGAAGGAGTCTGACTATTTCTTTCATGTTGCCATATCCTCCTGATAAGAATGCAGGGAGTTGCGGTAAAATCCTTCCTGTTCCATGAGTGACATGTGGGAGCCGGACTGAACAATGCGGCCCTTGTCGAAAACCAGTATGTGGTCGGCGTCTTTAACGGTACTTAGACGGTGCGCTATAAGCACGGCGGTTTTGCCCCTGATCAATCTGTTCATGGATTCAAGGAGCTCTTTTTCAAGACCGGGATCGGTATGGGATGTTGGTTCATCAAGAACGAGAATGGGAGCGTCTTTGATAAATGCCCGAGCAAGTGAAAGACGCTGTGCTTCGCCGCCGCTTATTCTGGCTCCCTGCTCACCGATCTGTGTTTCGAGTCCGTGAGGCAGGGAGTGGATGAACGGGCTCAAGCAGCTGTATTCGATGGCATGCATCAGTTTGTCTTCCGATGCGTCTTTGTCGGCAAGGAGCAGATTTTCCCGAAGCGTTGCGTTAAAAAGGTATGGGTGCTGAGGTACCCAGGATATCCACCGCAGCCATTCATCGCGGTCAAAACTCTGAAGGTTCAAGTTCCCGAACATGACCGCTCCTTCCTGAGGTTCGATAAAGCGGAGGAGCATGTGGATAAACGTTGTTTTTCCTGCCCCGCTTGGGCCTGTAATTGCTGTTGTACAACCGGGTTCTAACGTACAGCTGATATGTTTCAACGCATATGAGCCTTGAGCCGTGTAGGAAAACCCTGCGTTATCGAACAAAATAGGGGTTTCGGAAAATCTGTGTGCCTGAGGAGAGATGGCGGTTGTTTTCCTCTTGGGCTCGGGTTGTTCAAGCAGGTTAAAGATATCATTTGCTGCACTGACTCCTTCCATTCCGGTGTGAAATTTCGTACCCAGTTGACGGAGAGGATGGTAGAAGTCAGGTGTAAGCAGAAGAATAAAGAATGCGGATTCGAAAGCAATTGACCCGGCCCAGAGTCTCAGTCCTATTTCCACAGCAATGATTGCCGTGCTTATGGTTCCGACAAGTTCAAGCGCGAGCGACGAGAGAAACGCGACTTTCAGGACTTTCATGGTTGAATGTCTGAATGCTTCACTGATTTCGGATATCGAGCGCGTTCTGTCCCGGCTCCTGCCGAAAAGCTTCAGGGTGGTAAGACCTTGAAGCACGTCGAGAAAGTTTCCGCTCATCCTGCTGAGTGTTTGCCACTGTTTTGCAGTTGCTTTCCGGGCGGCTTTGCCTATCAGGATCATAAAGAGTGGAATCAAGGGTGCGGTTGCAAGCAGAATGAAGCCGCTGATTGTATCGGCGGGGAACACGACAACCAGAATGGTGAGAGGGAGCAGCAGGGAGAGAGCGAGCTGGGGGATATACTGGCTGAAATAGGGGTCAAGGGACTCGATACCTTTGAGAATTTTAACGCTGAGCTTCCCGCTTTGTGTCGAGCCGGCGTAGAACGGGCCGAGAGAAGCTATTTTATCAAAGACCTTTTCGTGAAGCTGCTGTTTTATTTTCAGGGTGCCGCGGTTTGCTTCGCTCTCGCTCGTCCAATTGAATGCAGCGCGCAATATGCTGAAAAGAGCGAAGAGAGCAAGGAATTGCAGTATATCCTGAAGTCCGGCGTCTTTCAGAAAAATTGTGTCGATAATCCTGCTCAGCAGAGATGCTTGACCGATCAGCATGATTCCACCGAGAGTGCCGAGTACAACTGATGCAATAAAGGGCAGGGGGTGTTGTTTTACAAGTCGAAGGAGCCGCAGGTCAAGATTCATGGTCTGATTCTGGATTCTTTTGTCACTGCTCAAAAGGACAATGTGAAACATTCGGCCTGGGTTCGACTCATTGTACGCAATAATATCGGTGTATGCAATCGAAGCTGCTGTTGAGAGGTGGATAAACAGGCGGTTTCCACCACAGGCTTAATCTGAGAAGACATTTGACAAGGCTGACGGCTGCCCTGATGGTATGAATGGTAGGATTATTTGCTTTCTTTCTGCAATACTTCCCGGATTGCCTTTATCAGACAGCCAATGTCCCTCAATATTGTGGGGAGGAGTGCGTTCTGCTCGGCGCTGTTTTTTGTTTTTCCGGCTTTTTCCATCGCATAAGCGTTTTTATAAAGAGCCTGCGCGCTTATGTTGCCTGATTCACCTTTGATGAGATGGCTGATCTGCCGGATATTTTCATGATCCCCTGATTCAACAGCTTGCTGCAACTTTTTCCCATGCTGACCGATGAGTCCGACAAACTCTTCAAGAATGCTTATGGCCAGTTCCCTGTCTCCCATGGTACGGTCAAGAAGCTCATTGTAATCGAAAACCTGCAGGGGATTTTCTGGTGATGTGCTGCCAAGAGGCTGATCTTTCAAGGGATGTTCTTTTTTTAGCATAGTTGGAATAAGGGGACGAGCGTTACCAAAGAGAAAGTTTTGATTTTACTTGAAATATAACATGTATTAATATAACATGTGTTTTTTAAATGAATATAAGGGCACCTCTAAATTGTCGCGAGTGCTGCGAGGCGAACGAAGCGCAGAAACCCTTTCTTATCCGATCAACGAAGTAATCATGGCGCGCAGCAATTTAATAGAGGTGCCCATAATCAACATCTCAACGCTCCGGTATCGAGGGAAGCATTAGAACCGGACATTTTAAAGGCCGTTCCCCAAGCGGGTGCCCGGTGTATTTTGGAGTATACGAAAAGTATAGCAAAGAATTGGGGAAAAAAGGAAGCCTGCTCCCGTGAGCAGGCTGTTTTTATGAGGGTTTAATCCACAAGTTTTTTCAGTTCTTCACTGTAGTTTCCGACAACGGCTTTCTTGTCAGTGATAATTCCCCGGATATATGTATTCGGGGTCACATCAAAAGCATAGTTGAGTACCGGTGTGGAAGGGGTTGCAACCTGAGTCTTAAAGATTGTTCTGAGTTCATCGGCACTGCGTTCTTCGATAGGAATCTGCGTCCCGTCACTTATGGTTATGTCGACTGTCGATACCGGAGCAGCGATGTAATACGGAATATTGTGAAGGAAGGCGCTGACGGCATGGGCAAATGTTCCTATTTTATTGGCAGTATCTCCGTTTGCCGCGATCCTGTCTGCACCGACGATGCCGAAATCGATCATTCCTTTCTGCATAAGGAAAGCCGATGATGAATCGGAAATCGATAGAAAGGGAATATTCTCTTTTTCAAGTTCCCATGCGGTCAAACGTAATCCCTGCAGCAACGGTCTGCTCTCAGCCGTGATTACCTTTTCGATCAAACCTTCCTTCCAGGCGTGCTTGATGACACCAAGAGCCGTTCCCGATCCTCCTGTTGCAAGGGTACCGGTATTGCAGTGGGTAAGGACGTTGAGTTTTCTTGTTTTCAGTGTTTCAATAAAATCCTGCCGGATAAGTTCCACGCCGTGACGGGCCATGTGATCGCAGTTTGCAATTTCATCGTCATGAATTTTACGTGCAGCTGCAAGCATTTTTGCAAAGAGTGCTTCAAGAGAATCGGAGGCAAAATGAGCGTCATAAACCTCTTTCATGCGTGCCGTGGCAAAGAAAAGGTTGACCGCGGTCGGGCGGGACGCCTCGACATCCGCTATAAGTTTCTCAAAATATGGGACAAACTCTTCCTTGCTTCCTTTATAGCTGTTCAAGCCGAGCATTACCGTGTAGCCTGCGACAATGCCTATGAGCGGGGCGCCCCGGACGGCCAGGGTTTTTATCGCATCAATGGCTTCAAGATAGCTTGTTGTTCTGACGTACTCTTCTTTCAGCGGCAGCAGTCGCTGGTCGAGATATCCAAGGGTATTGTTTTCAAAGGAAACAGCATCAATCATTGGTATGGTAATTTTATGGGTTACGACAATAAAGGGCACCTCTAAAAACTTATTGCGCGTCTCGATTGCATCGTTGGGTGGTGCTCGAAATCCTCACGTACTATCAGTACGCTCCGGTTTCTGCGCTCCATCCGCCTTGCACTCGGACCGCTCATGACACTTTTTAGAGGTGCCTTAAATAGAGGTGCCCTAAAGTCTTTCGACAACATTTTTAAAAATGGTTGTCATTTTCGGTTCGGCCTCGTTGGAAACCTCTATGATCTCCTCGATGCTGACCGGCTGCAGACTGTCGGGAAAACACTCGTCGGTGATGATCGACATACCGAAGACTTCAGTTCCCTGATGCACCGCAGCGATTACTTCCGGGACGGTTGACATGCCGACAACATCGGCGCCGATAGTGCGGAGCATTCGGTATTCCGCACGGGTTTCCAGGCAGGGACCCGAAAGGGCCACGTAAACGCCGCGCTGTACTTTGATCCTGTTTTCAAGCGCAACCTGCTCGGCTGCTTCAAGAATTCTCGGAGAATAGGGCGCACACATGTCGGGGAACCTTGGCCCAAGTTCCTGATCGTTCGGTCCAATGAGAGGGTTGCTTCCCAGAAGGTTGATGTGGTCATCGATAAGCATGATATCCCCTTTACTGAAAGCAGGATTCAGACCACCACAGGCGTTGGTGATGCCGAGAGTGTTGACGCCGAGGTGTTTCATAACCCTGACAGGGAACACAATCTGGTGCATCGAGTAGCCTTCATAGAAGTGAAAGCGTCCCTGCATAGCGACAACTTTTTTGCCGGCAAGTGTCCCGAAAATAAGTTTGCCGTGGTGAGTTTCAACAGTGGAGATAGGGAAATAGGGAATATCGCCGTAATCCAGCGACAACTCCACATCTATTTCTTTTGCCAGAGCACCCAGGCCGGTTCCCAGAACAATGCCTACCGGGTATTGTTCGCTGGTTTTTTTACGGATAAAAGTAACCGCCTCCTGGATTTTCGCACGTTGTTCAGTCATGGTGAAGAGGTTTTGTGTTGTCGATTCTGTAGAATAAGGGTACGGAGCCAGAAAAATAATCAATCCTGTAATATAAAGTCCTGGGCTGAGGGATTCAAATTGTAAGATGAGGGACGTTGTTCCGTAAACACAATAAGTCTGTGGGAAATGGTGTTACGTGCTATGTGTTATGCGGGAGAAAGAATAGTGACAAGTGACGAGTAACAAGGGGGAGCGGAAAAGTGGTGTTGCCATTGAGCTAACGAGCTATCATCATAGCCATACTAATTCGATTCCCGATACCGACGGCGATTTCCGATTATTTATCTTCTACCTAACACCTAACACCTAACACCTAACACCTAACACCTAACACCTAACACCTAACACCTAACACCTAACACCTAACACCTAACACCTAA
>JANQGE010000032.1 GCA_028277485.1 Chlorobium sp. | reverse complement strand
ACCTCCGGATATGCCACGAATTCCCGGATGTACGATTCGCCATCACTCAAGGCAGGAGCCGTATGCGGTAGTTCCGCACGTACGGATCTGTGCGGGGGGTGCCGGGTAACCGGCATTCCTACCGCGACTCCGTAAACACAATAAGTCTGTGGGAAATGGTGTTACGTGCTAAGTGTTAAGCGGGAGAAAATACTCGGAGATCGGGGTCGGCCCCGTGTAATAAGAAAGGATATTACACAGGGGTGAAATATCCGGTTTGATTTCACGGGGGGGTTTCGGGGTCGAAAAAGTAGTGACGAGAAACAAGTCAAAATTCAAAAGGCAAAAATCAAAAAGGGGAAAGTATCCGGTAGGCAAGGTGACAAGAAAAATCGATTACCGAATCCCGATTACCGAATCCCGATTCTGATTTCTGCTGCTGAAGAAATTTGCAATGACCTCGGCGGTTTTCGGCCCGGTTACTTCCCGGAGTTTTTTTTGGTCGGCTCGCGCGATCCGTTCGATGGAGCCAAAATGTTCCAGCAGTTTCAAGGCGCTTTTTTCTCCTATGCCGGGAATATCCGTCAGAACGGTTTTCAATGTGCGTGCTTTTCGCAGTTTCCGGTGATAGCTTATCGCGAAACGGTGCGCTTCGTCCCGTATCCTTTGCAAAAGTTTGAGTGCCGGTGAAGTTTTTGGAAGGTTAAACGGATCACGATTTCCGGGGAGGTAAATCTCTTCGAGCCTTTTTGCAAGGCCGATAACCGGCACAGTGATGCCCAGCTCCGACAGGGTTTTCTGTGCGGTGTTGACCTGTCCTTTTCCCCCGTCGATCACGATAAGATCGGGAGAGGGAAGTTTGTTCGAAAGTTCCCCGCTGTAGCGGCGCGTTATTGCCTCACGCATGGCTGCATAGTCATCCGATCCTTCAATTGTGCGCAGCTTGAATTTTCTGTACCCTGTTTTTTTTGGTTTTCCATCCTCGAAACATATCATGGAACTTGTGTAATCGCTTCCCTGAAAATGCGAGTTATCGAAACACTCGATGCGCCGGGGTAGTTTTTCAAGATGGAGCGTTTCCTGCAAAGCTTTGATGGCTGGATTTTCGCGTGCCATTTCACCACGTTTTTGTTTCTCTATAAGATATTCCCGGAGGTGATGCCGTGCGTTTTCCGTGCACATCTCGACAAGACGTGCTTTTTCTCCTATCTGCGGGGTTATGAAGCGGATGGTTTTTTTGCTGTTGCTGCCCTCGATGTTTTTTTTCGAGAGAAGTTTCTGGAGTGTTTTTTGCTCCTCTCCCGGCAGAGGTTTCTGGGTGAAGATTTCTTGCGGGATGAGATCAGGGGTTTCCAGGTAGTATTTTTCAAGGAACTTTGACAGCAGATTTTCCGTCAACTCCTCGTCCGTGTTTGAAAAGTATATCCTCTGTGATCCGAGGAGTTTGCCTTCACGGATTTTAAGCACGACGCCGCAGGCTTCATCCTTCTGTCTTGCAATGCCGAAGACATCGCGGTCAAGAGGGTCGGTAGTGATTACTTTCTGACGTTCGGCATATTTTTTCAGCCCGTCGATCTGCATTTTCAGCTCGGCAGCCTGCTCGAATTTCAGCTCTCCGGCATAACGGCGCATCTCTTCCGTGAGTGAACGAACCAGAGTGGATGTCTTGCCCTTCAGCAGCCTGACGATTTCCGAAACCATCCGGTTGTATTCCTCTTCGGACTGAAGACCCTCGCATGGGCCTTTACATTTATGAATGTGGTAGTCCAGACAAACCGTGAACTTTTTTCGTCGGATATTTTCCCTGGTCAATTTGAGCTTACAACTCCTGACTTGAAATATTGAGCTGATCAGGTTCAACACCGAACGAAGCTGCCGAGCTTCCGTATACGGGCCGAAATATGTTGAAACGTCATGCCGTACCTGTCTGGTAAGAAATATTCTTGGAAAGGGTTCCCCGGTGATGACCAGATAAGGGTAGGTTTTATCGTCCTTGAGGTTGATGTTGTAGCGAGGCTTGAGTTCCTTTATGAGATTGTTTTCAAGGATAAGCGCTTCAACTTCGGACGAGGTGATGATCACATCGAGATCGGTGATATGGCTGGTGAGGACTCTGGTTTTTCCGGCCAGCTGTTTGCTGTTCCGAAAGTATGACAGTACCCTTGAGCGCAGACTTTTTGCTTTTCCCACATAGATAACTTTACCTGAGGAGTTTTTAAACTGATAAATTCCCGGAGAGGCGGGCAGGCCGGCCAGCTTTTTTTCCAATAACGTCTGCTGTCTTTGGCTTGTTGTATTTTCAGCGGACTGTTGCATGAGTCGAAAATAGTGGCAAAACCTATAGGGCGAAGTGCTTCCGCCAAGACAGGGCAAAATAGATAAATAGAGGTACCCTACAATAACCCCAAAAAGGTCGTAAGAATTCGGCAGCCGGGGCTTTGGTGCAATAAGGGCATCTCTATTTATTGTCATGAGCGGTTCAAGTGCAAGGCGAACGGAGTGCAGAAACCGGAGTGTACACGCGAGTACATGAGGATTTCGAGCACCGATCAACGAAGCAATTGAATCGCGGAATAAATAAGTAGAGATGCCCATAAAAAAGGCGCGATGTTATGTCGCGCCTTGTATGGGTTTTCACCGGGTATGCCTCAATGTGCCGAGGCTTCTCCAGCGCCTTTCGGGTATCTCAGGCTGTCAACGAGCTCCTGGATATCTTCCGGAGGGGCCGGGGTGATTCTCGAGACGATGAAACTTACCACAAAGTTGATGACCATCCCCACTGTTCCGATGCCTTCAGGTGAAATGCCAAGGAACCAGTTGTCCGAAATGTTCGCCGCCGGGTTGATGAACTTGAAGTAAATAATGTAGGCAGCGGTAAAGACAATGCCGGAGAGCATGCCGGCGATAGCGCCTTCCTTGTTCATCCGTTTGTAGAAAATGCCCATGATGATAACCGGGAAGAACGATGATGCCGCAAGACCGAACGCAAATGCTACAACCTGGGCAACGAAGCCGGGAGGATTGATGCCGAAATAGCCGGCAACCAAAACCGCACAGGCTACGGAAATACGTGCGATTGTCACCTCTGCTTTTTCGGAAATGTCGGGGTTGAACTGTTTTTTAATCAGGTCATGCGCAACGGAAGTTGAGATGACAAGCAGCAGGCCTGCTGCCGTGGAAAGTGCCGCTGCAAGTCCGCCTGCAGCCACAAGCGCTATTACCCATGCAGGAAGACCTGCGATTTCCGGGTTGGCCAGTACCATGATGTCACGGTCGATATACAGTTCGTTGTCGTTGTCGGTAAGTGCATTTGATATAAGCCGCTGACCTTGTGCTCCCTCTTCTTCTGTAAAGGAGGGTTTCCCTGCAAATGCCTTGCCGTTTACATATTGAACGGCGCCGTCATCATTTTTGTCGACCCAGGCGATAAGACCGGTGCCTTCCCATGTTTTAAACCAGGAAGGAAGTTCGGCGTACTGGGTATTGCTGACTGTGTTGATCAGGTTGTAACGTGCAAATGCCGCGACCGCAGGTGCGGTGGTATAAAGCAGGGCGATAAACACAAGCGCCCAGCCTGCTGAAACGCGCGCATCGCGAACTTTCGGGACGGTAAAGAAGCGGACGATAACGTGCGGAAGGCCTGCAGTTCCGACCATCAGCGCAAAGGTGATGAAAAATACATCTATCATGGGCTTGCTGCCGTCAGTATAGGCTGTGAAGCCAAGCTCGTGGTGCAGGCCGTCGAGCTTGTCGAGCAGGTAGCCGCCCCCGTCGGTAAGCATGCTGCCGAAGCCCTGCTGGGGAAGCGGTGTGCCGGCGATCATCATGGAGATAAAGATGGCTGGAACCATGTATGCAAAGATAAGTACACAGTACTGGGCAACCTGGGTATAGGTGATGCCTTTCATGCCTCCGAGTACAGCATAGAAAAACACAATACCCATACCGATGAGAATACCGATGTTGATCGGTACTTCAAGAAATCTTGAGAAGACCACGCCGACGCCGCGCATCTGCCCTGCGACATAGGTGAAGGATACAAAAACGGCGCAAATGACAGCAACTGTCCTGGCCGCGTTGGAATAATAACGGTCACCTACAAAATCGGGAACGGTAAATTTACCGAACTTTCTCAGGTAAGGTGCCAGAAGCAGGGCAAGTAAAACGTAACCGCCGGTCCAGCCCATCAGATAGATCGAGCCGTCGTATCCCATGAAGGAGATCAGACCGGCCATTGAAATAAATGAAGCAGCCGACATCCAGTCAGCAGCGGTTGCCATGCCGTTTGCCAAGGGCGGTACGCCCGCACCGGCAACATAAAACTCTTTTGTAGAACCGGCTTTGGACCATATCGCAATGCCGATATAGAGCGCAAAAGTCAGGCCTACAATAAGATACGTCCACGCTTGTACGTCCATGATTTTTTTGGTTAGTAATTTTTAAAAGCTGTTTGTATGAAGACGGCTAATCTTCGTGTACATCATACTTTTTATCCAGCCGGTTCATCAAACCGACATACACGAAAATCAGGACAACAAAGGTATAAATGGAGCCCTGCTGGGCGAACCAAAAGCCTAATTGAAATCCTCCCCCTCCACTCCATTCGGGGAACCGGATGGCGTTGAGCGGTTCAGCCAGAAAAATGCCCAAGCCGTAAGATACGACGAACCAGATCGCAAGCAGTCCTACCAGGTATTTGAGATTGGTCTGCCAGTATTCCTGTAGTTTTCCTTTTTCCATGGCATCAATGGTTTAAGGTTTGTTGATATAAAAGTCTTTTAACAAAAAGACTTGCAGCAAGTTAATGAAAAAAACGGTCTATTGGAAAAGTAGGTTGTTAACAATTGTTGATAATGTTTTTTTTACAACGTAGAAAGCTCTGGTAGATTCGGGCAACAGGATAAAAAAAGCCGCAGCGTTATCTGCGGCTTTATAGTTGCTGATACCTGCAGCAGGGTTTAAAATGCAACCTGTGCCCAGAGTTCTGTTCTCAGACGCTGTGTTTCTGTTTCCGTTCCGCCGACGTTATGGTCTGTAGTCAGATAACGCACGGTCGGGGAAAGTGTCAGGCTGCCCATCGAGGACTCATGAACTTTCCAGTTATACTGTGCCCAGACATACATGTTCTCGTATTCGTCGGAAAGTCCGAAACTGTCGTCATTCATGCTGCTGTAGTCAAACCAGGCTCTGACCGGGCCGCGCTCGGCCTTGATCCTGAAAAGATATCCGTCATAGTCGACACCGGAGTCGTCACAAAATGTGTAAAACCCGCCCAAAGTGAATTTAATGTCGCCAGCAGGAATTACAACATTGGTTCCGAGTGTCCATGGCGTTACATCGCTGTAGCCCGGGCTGGAAGGGTGGATAGCAGTATTGAAATCAGTAATTGCGGCAAGAAGCTGCGGGTCTATGGTGATGTCGCCGATGTTGGTTTTGTACATCAGATGAATCGCATATTCATCTCTGAAGAAACCTTCAGTGTCCTTAAGATGATCATCAAGCACGAGGACAGAGGCATTCAGCTCGCCCGGACCAACTTTGGCCCCATAATTGAGCCCGAAAATACGGTCATTTGCAAGCAGAAAGTAAGGAATACCCAATGGCTGCCTGGGGTAGACCGCAAGATCGAAGATCGGATTGTTGAAACTGTTGATCGGCATCCAGCCGACAGCGTAGTGCGAATTTGGCATCATCCGTCCAAAATACATCTGGTTGACACCGAAATCAGAAAGGTTTCTTGGGAACACAGGATCTTTGTCACTGCCTATTGTAGCAAACCAGCCTGCAGAGTGATTCGCAAGCAGAGCTTTGGCAAAGAATCCGTCGCCGAGGTCGGCAGCAATTTTCAGGCGAAGTCTGTAGAGCCAGTAAAGCTCGTCCTTGCTCGCTACTTCTGTGCCGTCTACTTTCTTCTCATCGAATTGTCCTCTGGCGCGGACCTGTGCGTCACCGCTGATCTTGATACCGGCCTCTGCTGTGGTGACGAAGGTGGCCATCATCGCAAGAGCACATACGAGCGATAAAAATTGTTTTTTCATTGCTGTTTTTCTCCGTTAGGTTTTGTGTTGCTTCAAAAACTACAAAGCATTCCACCGCCTGCCTTTTGTGCAGGACAGAATGCTTTTTAAGGACACCTTTCTATTGATTTGTTGCGCGCCCTGATTACTTTGTTGGCCAGTGCTCGAAATCCTCATGTACTGTGTGTACACTCCGGTTTCTGTGCTCCGTCCGCCTCGTATTCATGTCACTCACGACAATTTATAGGGGTACCCTTAAGGCTTCTCTATGTATTTCCGCGCTTCGATTGCTCCATTCAACCTTGCCTGAACCGCTCATGACAATACCGAGAGATGCCTTTTAGAAAGAACAAATGCAAATTGATTGTAAAATGTACATAAATCTGATAAAAAAAAGAAGTTACTTTTTGAAGTCCTTCAGATTGCACCCGGTCGCAAGCCTGTAAGATGCGGGACGTTGTTCCGTAACCACAATAAGTCTGTGGGAAATGGTGTTACGTGCTATGTGTTATGCGGGAGAAAGAATAGTGACAAAGTCAAAATTCAAAAGTAAAAAGTCAAAAAAGGGGAAATTGGCAATAAGGAAAATCAGTAGGCAGTAGGCAAAAGAGTAGTGACGAGTGACAAGGGGAAATCAGTAGGCAGTCTTCAGTTGGCAGTTGGCAAAAGGAGTTGACGAGAGGGAACCAATAGGCAGTTGGCTTGTAAAAAGTCGAAATCCGCAGTATATAAAGGTGCCCTGAAATGTAAATTTTGATATGAACAGTATAAGGCTGAGAGTCAGCGCGCTCTGTGTTCAGGAGGAGAGTGTATTGTTTATCGAGCATAAAAGCTTTGCTCTGGAAGATCCATTGCTCCCCGATACCTGGTGGATTCTTCCCGGTGGGGTGGTGGAGCCCGGAGAAACAATGCACGAAGCCCTTGTAAGGGAGATGAAGGAAGAAACCGGACTCGATTGCAGGATCGGGCCGATGGTGTTCGTAAAGGAACTGCTCTATCCCGATCCGGGGAAACCGGGGGCGGGGGAGTGCCATCATTCAGTTTCCGTAGGGTTTCATTGCAAGGTGACGGAGGGATCGCTGATAACGGGAAGGGACCCTGAGTTATCCGAGAGCGATCAGATGATCATTCAAGCAAGGTGGCTGCCTATTGGTTCACTGGATGAGTATGAACTTTACCCGCCGTTCCTGAAAGATCTGGTAATCAGGCATCATGCAAACGGTTTTGCAGATGCCGTTCCCCGGTTTTACGATTCTCCGTTATAAATCGACAATAACCCCGAGCGTACTGTAGCTTTCAGAATCGTAAAAGTACATGCCATGGCGGCTCATGCCGTTAAAGTAGTTATAGGCAAGGCGTATGTTTTCCAGGCCTAATCCCTTTAGCCTCCATCCCGCCTGGAGGTTCCAGGTGCCGCGGAAACCGTCGGTTCTGTCCAACTCGTTATTCCATTCCGGGAGCAGTTTGAAATCCGCCGCCAAGTAGGTGTTGCCGGGTGTGGCGATTTCCACGCCTGCTTGCAGCGAGTGGCGGCTGATGTCATCCGGGATGGTATGGAAAAGGTACTGATAACCGAGATAGAGGCGGTGTTTTTCCGTGGAGAGTGCGAAAACGAGGTTGATGAACTCCCGGCTGTAGGTGAACGGGATGCCGAAAGGACTTTTTTCCTCGTCTATCCATTTATCGGCTTCCTCATCGTAGTGGCCGTCTTCGAAATGGGCCGAGATGTGGCTGATGCGGAGCCTTGCCGAAAGGTCGTCAAACGGCAGATCAGCCTTTTCAAGCGAATGTTTCCAGGTAAAGCTGACCCCGAAAAGGTAATCGATCGTATCGACCGGAAATTTGAAGTTGTCTTCTCTCCCCAGAAGGGAATATGTCCCGAAATCTATGCCGAAAGCAAACCTGCCGCCTTTGCTCCGGTACAGATCCGCCGATGTGCCGATATCGAGCTGGAGAAACTCTTCGTCGAGCCAGGGCATGACCGCTATCCTTGGTTCAAGGGGATCTGCAAGAAGGGAGCCGAACATTGTCCGTAATGTTGGGCCGGCAAATGCAACCGGTGCTGATGCTGTAACGATCAACAGTGCAGCCAATAGCGTGATAAACCTTTTTTGCATGGGTGTATTTATTTTGAGTGCTAACCTGAATAATTCATGAAAGTCCGAATACCCGGACTGTAGCTTTCACACGAGAACCGGCATTCATATCAAGAAAGGCAAAAGATGGATCTCGAAACCCTTGATTTCCGTTTGTTTCTTTCGGGGTTCGCCGTCGCTATCGGTATCGGGAATCGATCTTTTCTTGTCGCCTTGCTTACTGGCTACTGCCAACTTTCCCTTTTTTGACTCGTCACTTGTTTCTCGTCACTACTCTTTCGACCCCGATTCCCGATTACTTTTTCCCGTCTGACACATAACACTTTCCTGCTTTCAGCTCTCCCTCTTTTTTTATTCCTTTGGTGAATTATCCAGGCTAAGTGCTGGTTGTCTGTCTGCCTCGGTGAGCAGCATTTCCAGGATGGCGGCTCGCACGGCGACGCCGTTGGTTACCTGTTCGAGCAGTACGCTTTTTGAGTAGCCGGGAGGCTGGATGCGGTCAGCCACATTGCTTGATATCTCTATTTCCCTGTTGATCGGTCCCGGATGGAGAACAAGCATGTGCTTGCGGATTTTCTCGAGCCTTTCATCAGTGAGGCCGAAATTGAGCGAGTAGTCCTCGAGAGACGGCAGATAGCCGCCGGTTGTTCTTTCCAGCTGCAGCCTGAGCACGATGGCGGCATCGGCCCACCTGATGGCATCATCGATGTCTGTAAATACCCTGACCCCGAAAGAGGGTATATGACCCGGAAGAAGAGATACCGGGCTGCAGACGCCGACCTGTGCACCGAGGGTTGTGAGGCCGAAGATGTTCGATCTTGCCACGCGGCTGTGCAGAATATCTCCAAGGATCATGATGTTGATATTCTGAAGTGATCCGAAATAATCCCGCAATGTAAAGATATCGAGCAGCGCCTGCGTTGGATGTTCGTGAGTACCGTCACCGGCATTAATGACATGTTTGGCGGTTATGCGGCTGATCTGTTCGGCCGAGCCTGAAGAAGGATGGCGGATAACGAATGCATCAACCTGCATTGCCTCCAGGTTTCTTATGGTATCGACAATGCTTTCTCCTTTATTGACGCTGCTTGATGAAGCGGTAAAATTAAGGGTAACCGCACCGAGGTTTCGTGAAGCTATTTCAAAGGAGAACCTTGTTCTGGTGGAGTTCTCGAAAAACGCCAGTACGATGCGTTTTCCTTTCAATATCCGGGGGATCTCGTTTTCTGCATTCAGGAACAGATCTTTATGAAAAGCAGCCCTGTCAAGAATTTCCGTGATTTTTTCTGCGGATATACCGGATAATCCTGTAAGGTGTTTCAATGCAGCGGTTTCTCCAGAAAAGTCGGTGGTGGTATGTTATCCAGCAAATGTACAAAAAATAAGGGCACCTCGAAAATCAGTAGGCAGTCAGCAGTAGGCAAGGGGAGTGACAAGTCAAAATTCAAAATTCAAAAGTCAAAAAGGGGGAAGTTGGCAGTTGGCAAAGGGGGAGATTCTGCGGTAGGGGCATAGTTTAGTGCTGAGTGAGGAAGAAATGGTAAGATTTAGGAAGAGGAAGGTGAGCTTGCCGGCAATGAGGAAATGATTTTGAGGTGTAGGTTGTTACTTTCAAACAATCAGAGCCTGGGTTATGCATGAAATGTCAATAGCAATGTCAATTGTTGATGCCGTTGCCGCAAAAGCCGGAGAAGAACATGCGCAAAAAGTCAACGGGATCGAGCTGGAGGTCGGGAAACTTTCGGGCGTGGAAATAGAGTCTTTGAGATTCTGTTTTTCCGCTGTTGCTAAAAACACTATTGTTGAGGGTGCGGATCTTGCCGTTCGTGAGGTTCAGCCTTTAGGGGAATGCAGTGAATGTGGAAGGCGTTTTCCCATGAGTTTTCATTACGCGAAATGTGATTCCTGCGGATCTTTCAAAACGGATCTTTTGTCGGGCAGGGAGCTTTCGATCAAATCAATAACGATTGAGTGAGAAAGGAGAACAATTAACTATGTGTGATACTTGCGGCTGCTCTTCAGGCGACGGTGCGGTTATCTATAAACCCGGAGATGCTTCATTTCATGTTCATGTCGGAGACGGTGGACATGGCCATCATCATGATCACGTTTCGCATGCTCATGAACATGCGCACAGTCGCCAGGTTGTCTTCGAACAGGATGTGTTATTGCGGAACAACCTTCTGGCTGAGAGAAACCGGGGGTATTTCGAGGCGAGGAATGTGCTGGCAATTAATTTCCTCAGCTCCCCCGGTTCCGGAAAAACCTCTTTGCTCGAGAAAACCATCCCGTTGATAAAAGATGATCATCCGGTTAGTGTCATTGAAGGGGACCAGCAGACAACAAGAGACGCCGAGCGTATTCAGGCTTTGAATGTTCCTGTTCTGCAGGTGAACACAGGCACCGGGTGTCATCTCGATGCACTGATGATCAACAAGGCGGTCAGGGAGATGAACCTCGCAGACAATTCCCTGCTCTGCATTGAAAATGTCGGTAACCTTGTCTGTCCCGCGCTGTTTGACCTGGGGGAAGCTATGAAAGTTGTGGTGATCAGCGTCACGGAGGGGGATGACAAGCCGTTGAAATACCCCACAATGTTCCACGAAGCCGAAGTCTGCATTTTGAACAAGACGGATCTGTTGCCCTATGTTCCGTTCGATGCCGCGAAATGCAGGCAAAATGCGATGATGGTCAATCACCATCTTGAATGGTTCGAACTTTCTGCGGCGACCGAAGAGGGCGTTGATGTATGGATAAAATGGCTGAAGTCAAAGCTGAAAGAAGATTGAAATTTCGTATCTCCGGTATCGTCCAGGGAGTCGGGTTCAGGCCATTTGTCTACCGTCTTGCAAAAGATGCCGGGTTGAGCGGCTTTATACGCAATACCTCTTCGGGTGTCTGTATAGAGGTTCAAAGCGCCGAGTTTTCAAGGCTTGATCTTTTCCGCCGCGATTTGCATGAAAAAGCACCGCCTCTTGCAAGAATTTCCTCGGTTGAAGTTGAAGAAATTTTTCCGGCACCTGACCGGGATTTTGTTATTGTTTCTTCGGACAGCGAAGGGGCAGTGCAAACGCTGGTTTCCCCGGATATCGCCCTTTGCGGAGACTGTTGCAGGGAGCTGCTCGATCCTGCCGACCGAAGGTACGGTTATCCTTTTATCAATTGCACCAATTGTGGTCCCCGATATACGATTGTTGAGCAAATCCCCTACGATCGTCCGTATACATCAATGAAACATTTCACCATGTGCGGTGATTGTGACCGGGAGTATCATGACCCGATGGACAGGAGATTCCACGCACAGCCGAACGCCTGTCCGGTGTGTGGTCCTTCTCTCCGGATGCTTGATGCTGAAGGCAATGCGGTTTCGTGTTCCGATCCCCTTGACTATGCCGTTGACATGCTGAAGGGTGCCCGTGTTGTTGCGGTGAAAGGTATAGGAGGCTTTCATTTGGCCGTTAACGCGTTTGACGGCAGGGCCGTTGTGCGCCTGAGACGGAGAAAAAGACGGGAAGAAAAACCTTTTGCCCTCATGGTAAAGGATATTGACACGGCTGAACGGTTCTGCATGGTCAATGATACCGAGCGTCAGGCGCTGTGCTCGGCCGAGGCTCCTATCGTACTGCTTAGGAAAAAAAGTGAAACTGTTCTTTCCAGGGAGATTGCAGGCCGCAATGACCGTTTGGGGATCATGCTGCCTTATACTCCTCTGCATGCGCTCATGATGGAACGTGGACCTGAAGCGCTTGTCATGACAAGCGCCAATTGTTCTGATGAACCCATAGCTATTGAAAACGACGAGGCTGTGTCGCGTCTGGAGGGCATTGCAGATTGTTTCCTTGTGCATGACCGCCCGGTGTATCTCAGGTGCGACGATTCGGTAACGGTGTATATGTCCGGAAAACTGCGTCAGATAAGGCGTAGCAGGGGCTACGTTCCTGCACCTGTGCTTCTTTCTTCAGGAGGACCTCCGGTATTAGCCGCAGGCGCTGAAATAAAGAGTACGATTTGTCTGCTTAAAGGGCACAGTGCAATTCCGAGCCAGCATATTGGAGACCTGAAAAATTATGAGGCGTTCAGTCATTACCGGAAGGTGGCGGATCACCTGCAGCGTATTTTTCAGGTTTCGCCCGAACTGCTTGTGTGTGATATGCATCCTTCATATTTATCTACTCAATGGGCACTGGAGCAGAGAGATGTCCCTCTGCTGCCGGTACAGCACCACCATGCACATCTTGCTTCCTGTCTGGCGGAAAACCTCTGTGATGAACCGGCTGTAGGCGTCATTCTCGATGGCGCAGGGTACGGAATCGATGGGACAATCTGGGGCGGAGAAGTGTTGGTCGGCGATGCGTCGGGCGCTTTTCGCTTTGCGTCGCTCGAGCCGGTACCCTTGCCGGGGGGAGATGCAGCAGTTGCCCATCCCTGGAAGGTTGCGGCCGGTTACCTGTATCATAGTTTCGGAGTCCTTCCGGAGCTTGATTTCCTGAAAGGAAAGGATACTGCAAGTATTGCTGAAATTCTCGAAAAAGGGATCAATTCTCCCCTGACAAGCAGCTGCGGCCGGCTTTTTGACGCTGTTGCGGCTTTAAGCGGCCTGCGCGGCGACGTCAGTTACGAGGGTCAGGCCGCGGTTGAACTCATGCACGCTGCAGGATCTCTTCAGGGAGAGCCTTTTTCCTGGGACATGGTTCCCGCTGGCAGCAACTGTTGGCGTATTACCGTTTCACCTATGATTCGTGATATTGTGTCGGCGGTTCGTTCGGGGGTGGATATTTCAACCATCAGTAGGAGATTTCATATAACAATTGTTAAATTCCTGTATGATGTTGTTATAAAAGCTGTTGCCTTTTCAGGGATTCGCAGGGTTGTTCTCAGCGGTGGGGTTTTTCAGAACGCTCTCCTGTTCGAGGGTATAGCGGCAAAACTGGAATTGCAGGGTTATACAGTACTTACCCATACGCAGGTACCCTGCAATGACGGAGGAATCTCTCTTGGCCAGGCGGTGATCGGCAGGGAGTATCTGAAAGGAACATATACCGGTGTTGTATGAGTGTCAGTAAAAATAAGGGCACCTCTATTAACTTGTTGCGCACCCTGATTACTTCGTTGGCCAGTGCTCGAAATCCTCATGTACTCTATGTACACTCCGGTTTCTGTGCTCTGTCCGCCTCGTACTCATGT
>JANQGE010000090.1 GCA_028277485.1 Chlorobium sp. | reverse complement strand
AACGCTGGGATACACAACTCCATCTGCGTTTATGCAACGCTATCATCAATCAATCAGTATGGCTTCTTAGGGTGTCCTTTTTTTTGTTGCAAGTCCATACTGAAGACTGCCCACTGATCCCCCCTCGTCACTTGTTTCTTGTCACTGCTTTTTCGACCCCTATTTCCCTTCCGGATTCGTACCACGGGACTCCTGCAAACGCACGGCTTCTGCACTCAACCCTTCGACACTCTTATCGAGCCAGAGCAACCGCTGCCACCTTGTATAATCAAAAGGCTCACGCATCATTAACGCAGTAAATTTTTCTGCACCTACCTCACCCAACGACCGTACAAGAGAATCAATCTCCTTGATTTTCAATTCAGTATCAGTAATCATCTGTCTCCTCCTCTTTATTAAGGGCACCTCTTTTTTTCTGCCCCAACAAGCCGAAAAACCGTATCCGACTTGAACAGAAAAGGATCGCTTTCCCTGCACTGCTCGAAACACTGGAAAAGCTCGAACACCCTCCTCTTTCAGCAAAACCACTCCCGAAGCCGTTATGAATGGTAACAAGACAAAATGCAGACGAGTACCATGACCCCTCTTTGGATTATATCGCGGCATTCCGTAGATTAGCAGCTTTGATAGTAACACGAAAAATGAAAAAGTAACACGATCGCCAACAAGCAGATGTAGGGAGGTAGCATGAAACAAATCATGTCAGTGTTTATCTGCTTTTTTGCGCTCTTGCATGAAAGTGCTCCGCTTGAGGCTGCGGTGCTTCATGGAAGCGTAGTCGATGCCCAGGGGAACGCTGTCGGCTTTGCCACAGTGAAAGTAGAAGGGTCCGGCCAAACCACCGTGACAGATGGTGAAGGCAAGTTCAGATTACAGGACATCCCGGAAGGAACGCAAACAGTCATCGCAGATCATGCGTCCCATGCACCCATCAAAAAAACGATTACAGTTTCATCCGGCAACCACCTGGTGCTGCGTTTCAATAACGTAAAGACGTCGGTGTTTGCAGATGCCATCGTAGTTACGGCAACCAGGACCCCGCGCTTTCTCAGGGACGCCCCCCTCCCCGTCAAGCTCATCGAAAGAGACCACATCGAAGAAGTCCAGGCTATAAGTGCGGCCGACGTACTGGAACACGAACCGGGCATCACGATCCTGCCGAACGGCTTCACACGCCGAAGCGTTTCAATTCACGGACTTCCTGAAAGTTACTCTCTGCTGCTGGTCGACGGTCAGCGGGTTTACGGCCGACATGCCGATGCCAAGGATTTCGACAATGTTCCTGCCTCTATGATTGAGCAGATCGAACTGATCAAAGGGCCCTCCTCTGTACTTTACGGCAGTGATGCCATCGCAGGGATCGTCAATATCATCACACGCAAGGGAGCGGACAAACCGGAAGGAGGGGCTGAAATAACGGCAGGAAACTACGAAAGCCGTCATGCACGATTCAGTCTTGGAGGCCGTGCAGGACCGGGGCACCATCTCATGTCAGGCTCCTTCACTTCTTCCCGACAGATGCAGGAAGGCTACGGATTCGATAACTACTCGTTTCGCTACAGCGGGGAATACGATCTTGCCGAACGCTGGAACCTCACCATCGGGGCTGGCCTCTTCGACGAAGAAAGCGAGGAGATGCCGGCACTCGATCCTTCTCTGAATGGCGGGCACCGCGGCGGGCCGTATCTGGAGGACCGGGTGGCTGATCTGCATGTCAGGCTTGGGCATAAGATTGACGAGTCGACAAATCTGCAGGTCAGCGTATACGCGATGGACCAGGACCGGGTCGACAACCGGCCTTCTCTCAGCCGCCAGATGCGGGAGTGGGATCGGCAGCACTACCGTTTCGAAAGCATACTCGCGAAGAATATCGGCAACGATGAACTGGTTGCAGGCATAGAGGGCCGTCGCGAACAGCTCGACCAGACAGAAGTCGAGGGTTCACCCTCCCAGAATCTCGGAGCGCTTTTTGTCCAGTATACCTGGAAAGCAACGCCATCCATCGAAATCGTGGGTGCAGGACGTCTTGAATATCATGAACGATGGGGCTGGGTCATGGTGCCGAGAGCTGGATTCGCACTAAAGCCGGGGGAATCGATCCGCATCCTGGCTTCGGGCGGAACATCCTACCGGGCCCCTACCCTCGAAAACATGTTCGTCAAGCTCAACTATCATCCCTGGGGCGGCGGCTTCTACTCGCAAGGCAACCCCGATCTGGACCCTGAACAGGGTATCGGCGCAAATCTCGACATCGAATGGATCGCCACCCCCGACTTGGTGGTGACCGCAGGCATCTTCGGCACCAGACTGAAGGACCGCATCGCCCTGGTTTCGACCGGGGAAACCATAGATGGCGTAGACCTGCGCAAACGAACCAACATCGAGGAAGCGATCAGTTACGGTGCCGAGATACAGGCTGACTGGAACGCACTGCCGACACTCTCACTCGGCGCCTCATACAGCTACGTGCATACGGAAGACAAACCAAGCGGGGGACCTTTTGATCTTGTGCCATATCACAAGGCCGGCGCGAAACTCCGCTGGAAGAGCGCCGGCGGCAACACTCTGCTGGTACTGAAATCCTCCTATATCGGCAAACGCAATGATTCGAGAGGGCGGAATTACGATCCTGCCGTCATTACTGACGTGAGCATCGAGCAGCGGGTCGGACAGGGATTCAGCCTGCTTGCCTCGGCAGACAACATTTTTGCCGAGAACCTCTTTCCGTATGACTCCTATGTGCTGAGCGACAGGAGCTGGAGGCTCGGCCTGCGTTACCGTTACTGATCCCTGAACAACAGCTTTTTTATCGAAAACCAACACCTGACATCATGCGAACGATTCTGCTGAACATCCTGATAGCGCTACTCCTTGCCATGTCCGCACACCGCGATGTTCTCGCCCATCATCAGATATCCTACCTCGCTCCGGCAGTTCCGGGTATTGCGGCTTTCATTGGCTCAGGCCACATCCTTCCGCTAGGAGAGTCGTTCTCCGGGCTCGACAAATACTCGGAAGTATCCGTCATCTATCCCTCCGGAAAACGCGTATCCCTTAAAAAAGCGACCGACATGGGAGTCTTCGGATTTTCCGTTCTTCCGTCTTCCGAACAGGGCCTGCACGTGCTTGTTGTCGCCGCAGAAGAGCACTTCGGTACCAGGACAACCACCGGTTATTTTCGGGGTACACGACAACAGGCAATCGCAGCGGGAAAACGCGTGATCGATAGCAAACAGACATTTCGTTTCAGCAAGAGCTACCGACAGCTGGGCGGAAAGAATACGACAGGCAAGACACCCATGGAGATCGGGCACAAGATCGAAATAGTCCCCGACCATCTCGACACTCCGCTCAGGCAGGGCGGCCGGGTAGCTGCAACCGTAATGCTCGACGGAAAACCGCTGCGGGGAGTGACTATCGGGGCTCTGTCGGTTCAGCGAGGAGGCAAACTGGGCCACATGGACGAACCCAAAAGCTTCCATGCCGTGCTGGAGACCGATGCACAAGGCCGAGCCGAACTGCCGCTGCTTGAAAAGGGGTGGATGGTCTACCTGACCGAAGTCGTCCAGCCTGACCCGATGGAAGGAGTTGATAAACGCTATATTTCCACAACACTTTCACTCTGGGTTCAATGACAAGGCACCGTTTGTTCCATAACAGCTGTTTCCCGCTGTTCCTTTTGCTTTTGCTTTTTACTCCGTGCGAATACGTGAGGGCACACGGCGTCGCCCATTCCTTCATCACTGAAAAAGCTGTACTATTACAGGCGGCCTATTCTGATGGCTCACCGATGTCTTTTGCAGAAGTAGTGGTTTTTTCTCCTTTGGACAGCAAAGTTGAACATCAGAACGGAAGAACAGACAAAAATGGCCGTTTCGCTTTTCTTCCCGACGAGCAGGGAGAATGGAGTATTTCTGTCACTGACGGCATGGGCCATGCCTTTACTCGACAGATCAGAATAGACAACCCAACAGATCCGGCACTACCTGCGCCACAAAACCGTAATACTGCCGGTACCCCGATTGTCATCGCAGGAGTCGTTATGGGTTTGCTTGGAATTGCTTACTACCTGCGTGCCCGGGCATATATCAACCCAAGGAAATAAAACAGACAGTAGGGTTGAGTAGACCGGGGGAATTGCACCCCCAGTCCCTTGCAGAACCGGACGCGAACGTCTTCGCTCATCCGGCTCCCATTATCCAGCCTTTCGGGATGTAGCCCGCATAACGGCTTTGTCATTCAGGAAAGTTCCTCCTGCTTGCACAGTTGACCTCCCTGTTTGACCGGATAACGCAATCCCTTCGCTCCACCCTCATTACAAGGGCTTCTTCACTACTACGGATTGCTCCGCCCCTTGATGGCGCTTTGGTACTTTCAGCCTCGCTTGTTACACTTGTGCCTTTCCCTTGCCATCGCCATCGAAAGTTCCCGCAGTTCAACGCAAGAGCCCGAACCAGGATCACGCCATCTCTACGCCGGACACCGTCTGGCCAGTAAACAGGTTGCCGCCAGACTTGTCCTGGAGTTACGTCCATCTCCAGTTTTGATGCCAATACAATTACGACGATTGAACGATGGTTCACTGGTGTTCGTCTTCCTTGGTTCACACCTGAC
>JANQGE010000078.1 GCA_028277485.1 Chlorobium sp. | reverse complement strand
TGTTCATTATTTTTCTTTCTGGGTTCGCCGTCGGTATCGGAATCGGTATCGAAACATTCCGCAAAACGCCCATTTCGACCCCGAAACCCGATACCGACCTCCGATTATTTTCTCCCGCCTGATACCTGACACCTGGTACTTTCTTACTCCCCGCTCTCCCTCTTATTCCTTTGGTGAATTATTCAGGCTAAAAACTGTTGATCTGTTTATACGTGGATATGTTGAATCCCAGTGATATAATTATTTACGGTCTTCCATCTGAAAACCGAAGGTTTTTGAGGTGGTTCAACAAATCAACAACGTATTATGGCCTTATCTGTCCTTCTCCTTCGATCACCCACTTATAGCTTGTCAATTCCTGTAGTGCCATTGGGCCCCTCGCGTGGAGTTTCTGGGTGCTTATGCCAATCTCCGCGCCAAGGCCGAACTGGGCCCCGTCGGTAAACGCTGTCGAGGTGTTGGCATACACCACAGCCGCGTCAACGCGTTTGATAAATTCCCCCCTGACGGCAGGGTCAGAAGCAATTACGGCTTCACTGTGCATGGAGCTGTATCGGGCGATGTGATTCAGGGCTTCGTCAAGACCGCCGACGGTTTTTATCGACATTTTCAGTGAAAGGAATTCGGTCCCGAAATGTGTTTCTTCTGCTTTCTGCAGGAGTTCCGAAGGATAGCGACCCAGCAGCGCAGGGTAGGCATCATCGTCGGCGAAGATGATTACCTTTTTTTCGGCAAGCGGTTCAACAATTGAAGCAAGACCGTCCAGGCGGGTTTTATGGATGATAAGCGTATCCAAAGCATTGCAAACGCTCGGCCTTCTTGTCTTGGCGTTGAAGACGATATCCCTGCCCATTTGAGTATCGCCGCTTTTGTCAAAATAAGTGTGCACGATGCCGGCGCCGGTTTCTATTACCGGAACTGAAGAGTTTTTTCGGGCAAAATCGATAAGCTGCTGGCTTCCCCTTGGAATGATAATATCGATGTAACCGACCGCGTTGAGCATGATGCCAGCCGCTTCGCGTTCAGCGGGAAGCAGATACAGTGTGTCGGGACTGACATCGTGCTTGCGCAGGACATCGTGAATAAGCTCGACAATCGCAATATTCGAGTACATCGCGTCACTGCCGCCTTTCAATACCGTTGCGTTGCCTGATTTCAGGCAAAGTGAGAAAACGTCGAACGTTACGTTCGGTCTCGATTCGTATATGATGCCCACAACACCCAGCGGGACCGTAATTTTTTTCAACTGCAAGCCATTCGGCAACGTTCTTTTTTCGAGAATCCTGCCCACAGGCGACGGGAGGCCCGCGACGTTGCGAATGTCGTCGGCGATCGATTCAAGGCGTGAAGCATCGAGCAGCAGCCGGTCGTATTTCGGATCATCCGGGTCCATTCTGTCGAGGTCCTTCCGGTTGGCTTCAAGGATTGCCTGAGTCCTGCCAGGTATTGCATCGGCCAGACCGTTCAGAATGTTATTGATAGTTTCGTCCGAGAGTGTACAGAGGTTTCTGCTTGCTTCGCGGACTTGTTCAAGCTGTTTATAGATAGTTTCTTTCATGTCTTATATGCTTGCGCAGTATCGTTTTTTCGTGCTTCCCGAATGTAAGAAAAAAACGGGTATTCGAGCTGCTCTTTCTGCCTCTCAGCGATGTAATGGCAGATAACCTTGTTTTGCTTTTCTTGTGGGTCGGCGTTATTTGGACAAAATCCAAATAGTTGTTATCATTCTTCCAGGATGCAGGGTTTTGCTCCACTATACCAAAAGTCCTCTGGAGAACGGGTGTCATGAAAAAGTATTCTGCGATGGGATCCGGGGCTGTCCAGGCCGGCTTTCATACTCGAGGCGATGAAAAGGATACTCACACTGCGTGGGATTTTATGCATTCCTTTGAAGAAGAGTTTCCTCAAGGAATGCACCATATTATGCTGCCGTCGGGCATAGAACTGCTGTTTACGGACTTCAAAACCCATTTGCCGACAAGATATATCTTTTCAACCGATCAGGCACCGCTTATTTTCTCCTTTCATATGTCGGGATTCGGTCGCGCCCGCATGACCTATTCCCTGAGCTGCAAAGAGACTGTCAACGGTGAACCGGGCAGAACGATAATCTCG
>JANQGE010000035.1 GCA_028277485.1 Chlorobium sp. | reverse complement strand
GGCTGTTACCGTGATGGTCTGAATAAAGGGTGAGTAGCCTATGGCATTTACCTTGAGTCGGTAGGTGCCGGCGGGAATGTTTGCAATCGTGTAGTTGCCCTCGATGTCGGATGCGGAACCGAGGGTTGTATTTTCAAGCATGGCCGAAGCGCCGATGACCGCTTCGCCGTCGGTTTTGTCGGTGATTGTTCCTTTAAGTGATCCGGGATTTGCCGCCTTTGCAGGTAAAGGCGAGAGCAGGATGGTCAGTAGAAAAATGGCGAGGAGAAAACGTACAGGGGAGAATTCTCGGTAATACTTGTTTTCCATGAACGTTCTGTGGTTAGATGTGTTGCTAAAAACTCCTGCAGGAATACCCTGCAGAAGGGATATGTGTTGCTAACCGAAAAGCCGTCAGATTTTCGGCAATACCCTGTAGAAAATAAAAAAAGGTTTGAAAAATCATCACTTACGGGGCTCGGAAAAAAACAGCCCCTCATATTGAGGGGCTGGCAAATAGATTACAAGGCAGGGCTGCTTCTCAGTATACGAAATCAAGGCCGAGAATGAAGCTTCGGCCCGGTGCACGGAACCATTCGGCTTCCTCGTACTGCTTGTTGGTAATGTTCTTGCAGAGGAAGGAGACTCCCAGGTTGTCCGTTGCCTGGTACTTCGCACCGGCGTTGAGGACAATGAATCCGCCCGGATAATTATCGCCTTCAGGGTTCGGGTAGGAACTTACTGCCTTATACTCGCTGACGTAACGACCCGTTGTGTTGAGAGACAGCCTGTTGGTCGCTTTCCACATGGCACTGACCGAAGCTGTATGCTCCGGACGGTAAGCCAGCCAGTCCGGGTCGGGATTCAACTCGCCGGCAAGCGAGCTGCCTTCGCCGGTCTTGTCCTTTGCATTCATGTAGGCATAGGCGAAGTTAAGGTTCCAGTCGACGTTAGGCCGTACATTCAAGCTGGTTTCAATGCCCCATATCCGTGCCTCTGCCACGTTCTGGTATTGAAATATAATTGGGAAACCTGCAGGATTCAGGTTTCTTGATTCGATAAGGTTGTCATATTCGTTGATGTAAGCCGCAATGTCAAAAGAGACCTTTTCTGAAAACTGCTTGAACATGCCGATCTCGTAGGCTGTCATGGTTTCCTTGTCGATTTCCGGGTTTGGATTACCCATAAAAAGCCCGGCGTCGCGTACAAACCGCTCGGCGAGCGTCGGTGCCCGGAAACTCCTGCCCCACGATGCACGGAATGACATGTTGTCGGTTGCTTTGTAGTTAAGAGCTACACGTGGGCTGATGGCATCAACGTTTTCATTTTCTATCTGGGCAGTTTCGGTTACATACCCGATTAGTGCCGGCGGTGCGCCAGGGGCAGGAGGAGGCCCATAGATCGGATCGGTGTAATCGAGGTAGGTGACTTCGTCAGCATCGATACCGCTCCAGTCATAACGCACGGAAAACAGCGCTGTCAGGCGGTCGGTCATCTTGAATTCATCCTGGGCAAAGAAAGCGAAATTCTTTTCCTGGATCTCCCCGAGTTCGCCTGCAACCGGAAGATCTGCAGCGTACTGGGTTGACTGCACGTCGACAATATTGCCGTCGATGCCGAACAACAGGCGATGCTTTTTGCTGGCACGCCAGTCGAGCTTGACACCGGCACCGTAGCGGTTCGACTTGGTTTCGTTGAATTCATCTGGCTCCCTGTCATATACAGTGAAAGGAACCGGTCCGAACGGCGAGGTAAGCACAAAGCCAAAAGTCTGTGTTGTATCGGTTGGGTTGTAGTTAATCCGGGTGACATTGTATGTGTAGTACAGTCGTGTATCGAGACTGAGGTCGTCATTCAGCAGGTTGACGTAGTTCAAACCGACCAGCGCATTTTTTCGCTTGATGGTATCATCGGTATAAACCGGATCAACGGCATCGTACGCAAAGTCTGTAAACGGAACAAATGTTATTGTCGGAGGCACAAATGGAAAACCGTCGAAGGATGCCTCAATATCGTACGGCCATGTGCTGGCATAACCGCCCCTGGTTTCGTTGTAAAAAGAGCTCAGTTGCAGGTACTGTTTTGAATCGATGTCGAAGCGGGCCTTCAGCTTAACGTCGTCGAGGCTGGACCAGCTGTTTTCCCTGTAACCGTCATCCTCGCTGTGCGAGTAGAGCAGGCTGTAGTTCAATTTATCGGTTTTGTTCCCGATGCCGACATAACTGTTCCACAGCCAGGGTGTGAAATCCTGCCGGTATGTACTCCGGTCGCTGTCAGGAGTACCGTCGTAAAAGCCGCCGCTTACACCCGCCTTTACTTCGAATTTTTTAGGAAGACTGCCGAACACATTAACGACACCGCCCATAGCCCCTGATCCATAAAGGGTTGCTGCTGCACCTTTCATGACCTCTACCTTGTCAGCGGCATTCATATTGACGTTTGTCCAGACAACTTCACCCGTTGTCGGGTTATTGATCGGGAAGCCGTCATACAGGCCCTGGACGCGGGTACCGATCGCACCTCCTTGGAAAGTGTTCGATCCGCGGATCTGTACTGTCGAAGTGCTGAAACCGGCGGAACGGTTGATGTTGACACCCGGAACGTCTTCAATAACCTGGTCGAGTGTCGGACTGGGCTCTTCCTTTATTTTTTCATCCGGGACTACGGAGACCGTTACCGGTACCTCGAGCCGGTCTTGTTCGTAAAGCGCCGCGCCGACAACAATCTCCGAGGCCATGACGGTTGTTTGTGCGAGCTGCGGATTAATGGCGGTTGTTTGGCCGGCTGTTACCGTGATGGTCTGAATAAAGGGTGAGTAGCCTATGGCATTTACCTTGAGTCGGTAGGTGCCGGCGGGAATG